>NZ_BAAHXB010000111.1:0-17501 GCF_054657215.1 Endothiovibrio diazotrophicus | reverse complement strand
GGGATCAGCTCGGGCGGACGGCCGCCCCGCCAGCGGGAGGGATCGCGGCCACCTCGGTACCCAACGAATCCCACTGGCCAAGCTCACCCTTCCCCGGACCGGGGCCGCGACGACGTTCAACGAACAGCGAATTGCCGGCCATCTTCTTCGCCTCGTGCTTGGCCCCGGCGGCCAGCGCCGCCACGTCGTGGAAGGTGCGGCAACGCAGCGGATCGGGCTGCACCGCCGCCAGCGACAGGCTGATCAGCGGAAAGAAACAGTCGTTGCCGGCCCGATCGTGGGAGAACACCCCGCCACGCTCCCGCTCCTCCGGGGTATAGAAGATCGGCGCCCGCGCCTCGAACAGCGCCAGAATCGAACGGCATCGCGCCTCCCAGTCATCACTGCGAAACACCACCACGAAGTCGTCCCCCCCTACGTGGCCGACGAAATCGACCCCGCGTACCGCCTGCTCGCGCAGCACCTCCGCCACCAACTGGATCACCTCGTCCCCCTTGGCGTAACCGTAGTGGTCGTTGAACGGCTTGAAGTGATCCAGATCGACGTAGACGGTGACGAAGCTCTCCTCCCGCTTGAGCAGATCGCTGAGGTGGTTGTTGATCGGCACGTTGCCCGGCAACTGGGTCAGCGGGTTGGCGTAGCGGGCGAAACGGATCTGCTGGTCGGTGATCTTGCGCAGCAGCTCGATCACCCGGCCGACGCCACTGTAGCGCCGCTCCCGGGTGATGATGAAATCGTGATCCGGCTGGATCCCGGCACTGGCGGTGACCACCCGGCTCACCTCCTCCAGCGGGGTATCGTGGGAGAAAACCAGCGGCTCGCTCTCCATCAACGCGATGATCGGCCGGCGGCCGTGCAGGTCGCGGCCGTAACGGCTGAGGAAGGTGTTCATGAAGTTGTGGCGGCGGACGATGCCGATCGGAATGCCCCCCTCCACCACCGCGATGGAGTGGAGCGTCGGACTGGCGACGAAATACTCCCCCACCTCGTCCACCCGCATCGTCGGCGGCACCGCCGGGGCCTCCTCGCTGAGCACCGACACCGGCTCGACGGCGAGCCCATCCGCCGCCCCGCTCTCCTCCCGGCGCACGGTCGCATACAGTTGATCGGAGAGCTGGGTCGGCGGCACCGTCCGCGGTGGCGAGAAGTAGAACCCCTGGGCGAGCGTGATCCCCAGCCCCTCCACCGTCTCCCGCTCCTCCCGGCACTCCACCCCTTCGGCGATCACCCGGCAGTCGAGGCTGCGGGCGATGTCGCGGATCGAGCGGACGAAGGCCTGCTTGGCGGTGTCGTCATGGATCCCCTGGATGAAATGGCGGTCGATCTTCACGTAGTCCGGGCGCAGGTCGCACCACAGCCGCAATCCGGAGTAGCCCGCCCCCAGATCGTCGATGGCGATGGTGAAGCCCATCGCCCGGTAGTGCTCGATGGCCCGCTTCATCAGCTCCAGGTCGTGGGTCGGCTGGTGCTCGGTCAACTCGATCACCACCCGCGAGGGATCGATGCCGGCGGCACGGATCATCGCCAGGGTGCGTCCCCCTTTGAAACCGGGGGAGAGCAGACACTCGGGGCTGATGTTCAGGAACAGCCGCTCCGGCAGCGACAGACGACGAAACTGCTCCACCGAGATCTCCCGGGCGAGCAGCTCCACCTCGGCCAGCCGGCCGGCGCGGGTGGCGGCATCGAACAGGTTGAGCGGCCCGTGCAGCGGGCTGTCGGAAGGCCCCCGGATCAACGCCTCGTAGCCGAAGATCCGCCGCTCGCGCAGGTTCACCAGCGGCTGGAACAGCGGGCGCAGCCGCCGCTTGGCAAGGATCTCCTGCAACTCGTGGGTGAGGTCCATGGGGGCGGACGTCCATAACGGAAAGGGAAAGAGCGGCAGCAGCATAGACGGCGGCCGTGAACATCGGGTAACAACCATGTGACACCCTCATGACAGGGCAAAACGCTGAAGCAGATCTAAGACTTTTCCTACACTCTATCATCCATTTGCCAATTTCCTTCCCGGCGCGATTTTGGCAGCATGGAACCCGCACCTTCGCAAGGGAAATCCGAATCCCCACAGGGAGCGATCGACATGGAGTGCGACCACTACGCCATCCCCGGCTATCAGGAGTGCGTGGAGCAGGCGGCCGAACGGGTTCGGCGCGAAATCCGCCACCTCCAGGCACTGCACCGGGGGGACCACTGCGACCTCCCGCCCGCCGAACTCAACACCAAGCGGCTGGAGTCGATGCTCGCCTGGCGCCACACCCTGCTCTTCGCCCTCACGCCCGACATCCCCGCCGATTAAGGGCTCGCGAAACAACAACGCCCAGTCCAAGATAGCGACACGACGGACTATCGAACACCAGACGATGGGCGAGAGCATGAGCGACGACAACGAACTGGAAGAGCTGGTACTGAAGGAGAGCATCGTCAGCGCCACCGGGCTGAGCGAGGCAAGCGTGCAGATCGGCATCAAGGGGGACCCCTCGCTACGCGAGACCACCCTGGAGCGGAAGAAATACCTGAGCCCGGTGGACGCGGTCTTCGACCGCCTGCGGCCCAACCTCGAAGAGCTGCTGCTGGGGCGCGGCACCTACCGCCTCTACATCGGTTTCAACTCCGGTGAGATCCGCACCGCATCGGTCTTCGATCCGATGCGCGAGGAGATCCACTCCGCCGAGAAACTGGCCGAACGGGGCTACGTCGACCGCCACTTCCCGACCATTCCCTTCGCCGAGAAGGTGGCGGCGATGCGCCGGCTCTACGCGTGGCTCGCCGAGAGCGGGCTCTACGACCGCCTGCCCAACCACTGGCGCAGCATCATCACCAAACGCCACGCCCGCTGGGAGCCGATGGAGCCCCGGGAAGTACGCACCATCCTCGGCAGCCTCAAGGCGATGCGCGACCTGCCCGACTACTACCTGCGCAACATCACCATCTCGCTGGTGCAGAACACGGTGAAGATGCAGTTCAACTGCGACGGCACCCAGATCGTCAGCGCCGAGAACTACACCCGCTTCCTCGAAGAGAACATCCCCTGAAGAAGGCGACAGGTGACAGGTGGCAGGTGACAGAAAAAGCCTGAAGAAACCCGACGCCGAATCAACGCCAACCGAAGCCACCTCTGGTTACCACGCTCTGCGTGGTAATCCGGCCTCCGCGCCGGCAGAGGAGCCAAACCCTGGACGCTCCGCGTCGGCGCCTCACTCGAAGCCACCGCGCTCAATAGCAGGACGCAGAGCGTCCAAGAACAACGGTTACGACGCAGAGCGCAACGACAACGGTTACGACGCAGAGCGCAACGACAACGGTTACGACGCAGAGCGCAACGACAACGGTTACGACGCAGAGCGTCGTAACCAGGGCATTCCTCGGCGCAAACCGGGAAACTCAACGCTCGTCGTCGTGGGTCGAGCGCTTCCGATCGCGCTCCCACGAACGCTTCTTCGGACCCTCCTCGCGGTTCTTGCTCTCGTCGCTGAAGGTGAAGCGGCCGGCCAGCACGCACCCCTTCATCCCCGGACTGCACGGCTCCATATCGACTTTGGAACAGGCGCCCCCCACCTCGTGGGGGCATCCCCAACCACTGCTCATCGTCGCCTCCCGGATAGCGGATACTGGAACAGGGGCGCAATCGCCCCGTGATCCCCTATATTTTACCTTTCCCGGTCAACCCGCGAGAGAACCATGGAAGAGAAAATCCGCGTCGGCATCAGCGCCTGCCTGCTCGGCCAGACGGTGCGTTACGACGGCAACCACAAACACGACCCCTACCTGACCGCCACCCTCGGCCGCTACCTGGAGTTCGTCCCGGTCTGCCCCGAGGCGGAGAGCGGCATGGGCGTTCCACGCGAGGCGATGCGCCTGGAGGGCGACCCGGACGCCCCCCGCCTGATCACCCGCGGCAGCCGCATCGACAAGACCGACCCGTTGGTCGAGTGGCGCGAGCGGAAGCTCGGCCAGCTCGCCGACGCCGGCCTCTGCGGCTTCATCCTCAAGGCCAAGTCCCCCTCCTGCGGCATGGAGCGGGTGAAGATCTACGGCGCCAAGGGGATGCCCACCCACAGCGGCGCCGGCCTCTTCGCCGGCGCCTTCATGGCCCGCTTTCCGGAACTTCCGGTGGAGGAGGAGGGACGGCTCCACGACATGAAGCTGCGCGAGAATTTCATCGAGCGACTGTTCGTCCACCAGCGCTGGCGGGCGCTTGGCGAAGGGGGGGACGAGACGCGGGAGCTGGCCGAATTCCACCGCCGCCACAAGCTGCTGATCATGGCCCACAGCCCCCGCCACTACCGCGAACTGGGCCGGCTGGCCGCCGGCGACGGCGCCCTACCCCCGGGTGAGCGGCAGCAGGCATACGGCCGCGGCCTCCAGGAGGCGCTGCGATTGCTGGCGACGCCGAAAAAGAATGCCAACGTGCTGCAACACATCCAGGGCTATTTCAAGCGCCAACTGAGCGGCGACGAAAAGCGGGAGCTGGGCGAGGTGATCGACGCCTACCGCCGGGAGCTGCTGCCGCTGATCGTGCCGATCACCCTGCTCAACCACTATGTGCGCAAATACGACGAGCCGTATCTGCAAGAGCAGTGGTACCTCAACCCGCACCCGCTGGAGTTGAAGCTGCGCAACCACGTGTAAAGAAAACGGGACACCACCCACCCCGATCGAGCCATCCCCTGGTTACCACGCTCCGCGTGGGAACCTTGGCCTTCACGCCGGCAGAGGCGTCTCCCTTGGACGCTCCGCGTCGGCCGCCCATCGCGACAACACCACCTTGCCCAAATCAGGACGCAGAGCGTCCAAGGAGGCCGTGGTTACGACGCGGAGCGTCGTAACCAGCGGACGCGTCGTAACCGGGGGAGGCACGTCGTGACCAGAGAGCCTCACCCCGCCGCCAGCCACAAGGTATACGCCCCGAACCCCGCCACCAGCGCCCCGGCACTGCGCCTCATCCACCGATTGCGCGCCACCGCCGCCAGGCGGCTGGCCGCCACCCCCATCAGCAGCAGATTGGGCAGCGTGCCGACGCCGAAGGCGACCATCAGCGCCGCACCCTGCAGCGCATCCCCTGCAGCACACTCTGCACCTGACGCAACTCGCCGGTATGGGCGGCGACCCAACCGATCCCCCCCATCAGCCCCCCCGGCGACGGCATAGCTGAACAGTCGCCCTCCGTTGTAGGCGAGCTGCATCGGCAACACCGGGCGTCCGTTCTCCCGCCGTTCACCTGTTCGATGCCGGCGGCCTGCTCGCCGCTGGCCGCGGCCATCTCGGCGATCAAGTCGGAGACCCCCGACGCAGGTCAAGAAACGATAGGAACACAACCCATGGATCGTCACCGGCCGGCTGCTACAATGGCCGCCCCTCCCCGCCGACCACAGGCCGTTCGAGATGCACGACTACCAGCGCGAATTCCTCGACTTCGCCATCGAGCGCAAGGTGCTGCGCTTCGGCGAGTTCACCCTCAAGTCGGGGCGCACCAGTCCCTACTTTTTCAACACCGGGCTATTCGACAGCGGAAGCGCCCTGGCCCGCCTCGGCCGCTATTACGCCCGGGCCATCGTCGATTCGGGGCTCGCCTTCGACATGCTCTTCGGCCCCGCCTACAAGGGGATCCCGCTGGTCGCCGCGGTGGCGGTGGCGCTGGCCGATCACCACGACCGTGACCTCCCCTACTGCTTCAATCGCAAGGAGGTGAAGGACCATGGTGAAGGGGGGACGCTGGTGGGGGCGCCACTCGACGGCCGGGTGCTGATCATCGACGACGTGATCACCGCCGGCACCGCGATCCGCGAGTCGATGGCGATCATCGAGGCGGCCGGCGCCCGCTGCGCCGGGGTGGCGATCTCGCTGGACCGCCAGGAGCGCGGCCGCGGCGAGCTCTCGGCAATCCAGGAGGTGGAGCGGGACTACGGCCTGGGGGTGATCAGCATCGCCAAACTGGCGGAGCTGATCGAGTACCTGGAGGGGCGGGAGGGGATGGCCGCAGAGCTGGAGTCGGTGCGCCGCTACCGCACGGAGTACGGCATCGGCTAAGCGATCAAAACAGCTCGATCTCGCCCTCTTCCAACTCCTCCGCCGCGATCTTCCCCTCCACCACCAGGCGATCGTGGAAGCAGACCTGATCGCGGCCGTTGTACTTGGCGTAATAGAGCGCCTTGTCCGCCTTGTCGACCACCGCCGAGGGCATCTCGCCGGGCTGGATCGCGGTGAAGCCGACGCTCACCGTCACCTGCCCCACCTTGGGAAAGGGGTAGGCGGCGACCGCCGCGCGGAAACGCTCCAGCACCCGTTCGGCATCCGCATCGTCCACCTCGCTCAACACCACCACGAACTCCTCGCCGCCGTAGCGGAAGAGCAGGTCGGTGACGCGGAACGACTCCTCCATGATGTGGCCGAAGAGCAGCAGCACCTCGTCGCCGTAGAGGTGGCCGAAGCGGTCGTTGATACGCTTGAAGAAATCGATGTCGAGCACCGCCAGGTGGCTGTAGTGGGCGTCCGTGCGCCGCCGCCCGTCACTCACGTTGAAACGCAGCACGTTGCTGATCCGCTCGTCGAAGGACTGACGGTTGTAGAGCCCGGTCAGCGCATCGCGCTCCTTCTTGTCGAGCAGCAGCAGGTGGTTGGCGTAGATGCGGACCAGATAATCGAGATAGCTCAGCTCCTCGCCCAGATCCTCGAAACAGTCGAGCACCAGCAGCCCCATCACCCCGCCGACGCCGTGGATCGGGTAGACCACCCGCTGCCCCTCCTCCGCCGCGTAGTCGAGCACCACCATCTCTTCGCGCTCGAAACAGCGCAGAAAGCTCTCCTCGCCGGTCAGTGGCAGTTCGGCGCCCTCGCCGGGCTCCAGCAGATTGCGGTAGAAGAGGTCCTCGATCGCCGAGCGGGCCACCTCGCGGCCCCGCTGGCGGCTGTAGATCTCGTAGACCGCAATGGCGCGGGCCGGGAACAGCTGGTCGAGCAGCTCCACCAGACGACGGGTCATCTCCCGGCGATCGTGGACCTCGGTCAACTGCACCAGCGCTTCGAGACAGGGGATACTGATCATGAGTTCAAACCGCCCTCAGAAGAGGGGCTCCACCGCCCGCAGCAACTTCCGGTGAGCAAGGTAATCGGGGTCGAACCGCGCCACCAGCGCCCAGAAGGCGGCGGAGTGGTTCATATGGGCCAAGTGACAGAGCTCGTGGATCACCACGTAATCCACCGCGACGGACGGGGCGAACAGCAGCCGCCAGTTGAGGTTGAGCCGCCCGCGGGAGGAGCAGCTCCCCCAGCGGGTACGCTGACCGCGGATGGCGAGACCGGCGGGGCGCAGTCCGGTACACGCCGCCAGGGCCTCGACCCGCGCGCCCAGCAGGCGGCGCGCCTGCCGACGGTACCACCCCTCCAGCAGTTCCTCCAGCTCCTCGACCTCGCGGTACTCCACCAGCAGCCGCCCGCCCTGACGCACCACCCGCCGACGGGCAGCGCTGCGTACGACCAGTTCCAGTTGCTCGTCGAACAGCGGCAGGATCGCCCCGTCGGCCAGCCGCGGCCGCGCCGAGCGGGCCCTGCGCGCCTGCCCCAGGCGATCACGCAACCAGTCGAGGTGATCACCGAGAAAGCGCTCGATCTCCCGCCGACCGGCGCGCGGCGGTACCCGCACCTCGACCTCGGCGTCGCGCCCCACCATCAGGCAGAGCCGTTTGCGCCGGGGATCGCGCAGCAGCCGGTAGGGGACCGGCTCGCCGTCGAGGATCAACCGCTCCTCGCTGGTGCGAATGGCGCTCACCGCCCCCTCACTGCGCCGCCTTGCCCGGGGGAAACAGCCCTTCCACCAGGAGCCGCCACTGCGCCTCGAAGAGCGCGAGCGGCTTGCGCTGGAAACCGCTCTGGACGAACTGGTGGATCAACCCCTCGGCCACCGCCAGCAACAGGTTGGCGATCGCCTGGACGGGAGTGCCCACCGGCAGCTCGCCGTGCAACTCCGCCTCGCGCAGCATCTGTTTGAGCTCCAGCTCCAGCCGATCGAAGAGCTTGCCGGCGCGGTTGCGCAGCCGCTCCTTCTCGCCGACCAGGGCATCCCCCGAAAGCACCCGGCTGATCCCGGGATTGCGCTCGGCGAACCCCAGCAGCAGGTAGATCACCTTGCGCGCCCGCCCCGCCACCGGCACCTGTTCGGCATTGATCCGGTGGACGGTGGAGAAGAGCGTCTGCTCGGCGAACTCGATCAACCCCTCGTACATCTGCGCCTTGCTGGCGAAGTGGCGGTAGAGCGCCGCCTCGGAGACCCCCAGCGATCGGGCCAGCCCCGCGGTGGTGATCCGCTCGCCGGGCGCCGACTCCAGCTCGCGGGCCAGGGTCTCCAGGATCTGCTGCTTGCGAGACGGCTTTGCCTCACTCATCGGCCGGCGCGGATCAGGGTGCCGACGCCCTGGTCGGTGAAGAGTTCGAGCATCACCGCGTGTTCCACCCGGCCGTCGATGATGTGGGCGCTCTTCACGCCGTTCTTCACCGCGCTCAGCGCGCAGCCGATCTTCGGCAACATGCCGCCGTGGATGGTCCCATCGGCGATCAGCTCGTCCACCTGGGTGGCGTTGAGGCCGGTCAGCAGGTTGCCCTCCTTGTCCAGCAACCCCGCGGTGTTGGTGAGCAGGATCAGCTTCTCGGCCTTCAGCATCTCGGCCATCTTGCCGGCCACCAGGTCGGCATTGATGTTGTAGGAGTGCCCCTCCTCGCCGACCCCGATGGGGGCGATCACCGGGATGAAGTTGCCGTGATCGAGCATCTCCACCACCGACGGCTCGATGCTCTCCACCTCGCCGACGTGCCCGATGTCGATGATCTCCGGCGCCTCCAGATCGGGGGTCTTGCGGGTCACCTTCAGCTTGCGCGCGCGGATCAGGTCGCCGTCCTTGCCGGTGAGGCCCACCGCACGGCCGCCGTGGCGGTTGATCAGGTTGACGATCTCCTTGTTGACCAGGCCGCCGAGCACCATCTCCACCACGTCCATGGTCTCGGCGTCGGTCACCCGCATCCCCTCGACGAATTTCGACTCCTTGCCGATGCGCTCCAGCAGCTTGCCGATCTGCGGGCCGCCGCCGTGGACCACCACCGGATTGATGCCCACCAGCTTGAGCATCACCATGTCGCGGGCGAAGCCGCGCTTGAGCTTCTCGTCGACCATCGCGTTGCCGCCGTACTTGACCACGATGGTCTTGCCGCGGAAACGCTGGATGTAGGGCACCGCCTCGGAGAGCACCTTGGCGACGTTCATGGCCTGATCGGGATCTAAACTCATCGTTCCTTTTCCTGATGTGATATCACGCAGAGCTCGCAGAGAAGCGGAGGGCGCAGAGCAAGAACATTCTTATCTCCGCGCCCTCCGCTTCTCTGCGAACTCTGCGCGAACGCTTCAATTCTTCAAAACCTCAACCGCGCCCCGTGGAACCGAAGCCGCCGGCGCCCCGCTCGGAGGCGGCGAACTCTTCGACCACCTCGAAGGCCGCCTGCACCACCGGCACGAAGACCATCTGGGCGATCCGCTCGCCCACCTGGATGACGAAAGGGTCGTGCCCCCGGTTCCACACCGAGACGAAAACCTGCCCCTGGTAGTCGGAGTCGATCAGCCCGGTAAGGTTGCCGAGCACGATGCCGTGCTTGTGGCCGAGTCCCGAGCGGGGCAGCAGCACCGCGGCGACGTTGGGATCGGCCATGTGGATGGCGATGCCGCTGGGGATCAGCTCGGTGCGCCCCGGTTCCAGGGTGATCGGCGCCTCGATGCAGGCGCGCAGATCCATCCCCGCCGCCCCCTCGGTGGCGTAGTGGGGGAGCGGAAACTCGCCGCCGATACGCGGATCGAGGATCTTCAGTTGTACCTTGGTCTTATCCATTGCGCGCCTCCCGGAAGCGTTCGGCGACCACCGCCACCAGTTGTTCGGCCAATCGCCCCTTCTCCGCCATCGGCAGCTCCCGCCCGCCGCCGGCCCAGAAGAGATGGAGCGCGTTGCGCTCACTCTCAAAACCACCCTCGCCGCGACCGACCCAGTTGGCGGCCACCATGTCGAGCCCCTTGCGCCGGAGCTTGTCGCGGGCATGCACCTCCAGTTCATCGGTCTCCGCGGCGAAACCGACGGTGAAAGGACCACCCTCCAGGGCCGCCACGGTCGAAAGAATGTCCGGATTGCGTACCAACTCCACGGAAAGTGACGACTCACTCTTCTTGATCTTGCGCGGCGCGGCGGTCACCGGCCGATAGTCGGCCACCGCCGCCGCCGCGATGAAGAGATCACACCGGGCCACCGACGCCATCACCGCTTGGAGCATCTCCTCGGCGCTCTCCACCGTGATCCGCTCCACGCCGACCGGCACGGGCAGTGCGGTGGGACCACTGACCAGGGTGACCCGCGCCCCCGCCGCGCAGGCGGCGGCGGCCACCGCGTAACCCATCCGACCCGAGCTGCGGTTGCCGATGTAGCGCACCGGATCGATCGCCTCGCGGGTAGGGCCGGCGGTGACCATCACACGCACTCCGGCGAGCCCCCCCGGGGCCCGGGTCCCGGCCACGGCGGCGACGATCTCCGCCGGCTCCGCCATCCGTCCGGCCCCCTCCTCGCCGCAGGCCAGCCCACCGGCGGCGGGACCGATGAAACGCACCCCCCGCGCGGCCAGGGTGGCGCAGTTGGCGCGGGTGGCGGGGTGCTCCCACATCCGGGTATTCATCGCCGGCGCCACCGCGATGGGCGCCGCGGTGACGAGGCAGAGGGTCGCCAACAGGTCGTCGGCCAGCCCCGCGGCCAGACGGGCGAGGAAATCGGCACTGGCCGGCGCCACCACCACGAAGTCGGCCCAGCGGGCCAGCTCGATGTGACCCATCCCCGCCTCCGCCTGCTCGTCGAACAGCGCCACCCGCACCGGCTGCCCGGAGAGCGCCTGGAAGGTGAGCGGGGCGACGAAGCGGGTCGCCGCCTCGGTCATCACCACCCGCACCGCCGCCCCCGTCTCGCGCAGCCGACGAGTCAGCTCGGCACACTTGTAGGCGGCCACCCCACCGGTGACGCCCAACAAAATGTGTCTATCAGAAAACGGCGAATTGGCGGAGACGTCCATAGACGATAGATTCTACGGCAGTTGTGAATGCTCACCAACCGAAAGGCCCCGTCCCATGCCGATCACCGACTGGCCCACCGAGGAACGCCCGCGGGAAAAGCTGCTCGCCCGCGGTGCCGGCCACCTCTCCGACGCCGAGCTGCTGGCGATCTTCCTGCGCACCGGCACGCCCGGGCGCACCGCCCTCGATCTGGCCCGCGAACTGCTCACGGAATTCGGCGACTTGCGCCGCCTTCTGGAGGCCCCGCTGCCCGAGTTCAGCCGCGCCAACGGCCTGGGCCCGGCCAAGTACGCCCAGCTCCAGGCCTCGGTGGAGATGAGCCGCCGCTACCTGGAGGCCGAGCTGCGCCGCGGCAGTCCGCTGACCAACACCGCCGCCACCCGCCGCTACTTCGCCACCCGCCTGCGCCACTACCCCTATGAAGTGTTCTGCGTCCTCTACCTCGACAACAGCCATCGCGTGATCCGCTTCGAGGAGCTCTTTCGCGGCACCGTCGACGGCACCGCCGTCCACGCCCGCGAGGTGGTACGCCAGGCACTCGCCCACAACGCCGCGGCGGTGATCTTCGCCCACAACCACCCCTCCGGGGCCCGCGAACCGAGCCGCGCCGACGTCGCCCTCACCGAACGACTCGCCAACGCCCTCGGGCTGATGGATATCCGGGTGCTGGACCATTTCGTCGTCGGCGACGGGGAGCCGGTGTCGTTGGCGGAGCTGGGGTTGGTGTAGGCACCAGGATGATGCCGGAGGCCGATCCAACGTCAAACCCCGCACACGACGTCTTGTCCCTACCCCCCACTTTCTCGTTTCCACGCGCTATGTGGAAACGTCTTGCTTGACGCTCCGCGTCATGCAAAACGATTGCACTGACATTTCCGCCCCCTTTAGGGCTCGCGAAGGAGCGACCCTGGCCGCCCCTTCGCCTAAAGCCTAAAGCCTAAAGCCCAATTCTTCTTGCATATCCCCCGCCGCCCTGGTATAAATTCCGCCCTTTCGCGAGTGACGACCAATTTTTCGAGGATTTTCGAGATGTCCAGAGTCTGCCAGGTGACGGGGAAGCGTCCGACCACCGGAAACAACGTCTCCCACGCCAACAACAAGACCAAGCGCCGTTTTCTGCCCAATCTCCACACCCACCGTTTCTGGGTGGAGAGCGAGAACCGCTGGGTCAAGCTGCGCCTCTCTTCGAAGGCGATGCGCATCATTGACAAGAAGGGCATCGACGCGGTCCTCGGCGACCTGCGTGCCCGTGGCGAAAAGGTCTAAGGAGGCACCCCATGGCTAAGAAAGGTGGACGCGAGAAGATTCGTCTGATCTCCAGCGCCGGTACCGGTCACTTCTACACGACCGACAAGAACCGTCGCACCATGCCCGAAAAGATGGAGATCAAGAAGTTCGACCCCGTCGTGCGCAAGCACGTGATGTATAAGGAAGGGAAGATCAAGTAACGATCTCCCGACCTCGTCCTCGCCGAAAAAACCCGCCCCCAGGCGGGTTTTTTCGTCCCCCACGATTTTTTTCGCGCCGCCGAACGGGGCGCCTGGCGGCGCCCCGTTCGGCGGCGCGAAAAAAATCGCATTGGGGTGATGAAGCCCCCACGCCCAACCAGCGGACGCAACTTCACCCCAACACCTCAAACCCGAGCCAAGGCGCCATCTCCCGGCACCGCCCCAGCCCTCTTCCCCACATGCGGATTTCTCCGCCCACGAAAAAGGGGCGCCCCGCAGGGCGCCCCTTTTTCGTGGGCGGAGAAATCCGTGTTAGGCCGACTTGCGCATCGAGCCGAATTTCTTGCGGAACTTGTCCACACGGCCACCGGTATCCACGATCTTCTGCTTGCCGGTGTAGAAGGGGTGGCACTGGGAGCAGACTTCGACGGTCAGATCCTTGCCCAGGGTCGAACGGGTCTGAAACTGATTACCGCAGCTGCAAGTGACGGTAATCTCTTCGTAATTCGGGTGGATATCGGGTTTCATGGGGGGCAACCTCTTCCCAAAAATGTGCCAGCCAGTAGCGTAAGGGGGCGCATCCTACCGCAAACACCTCAATGAAACAAGAGCCAATCCCCACTCAGTGGCGATGGCGATTGGGATGACGCACCGGGAAGGGGAGGACCTCGGCGCTGCGCGGACTCGGCATCGCCTCGCCCCCCTCGATGCAGAGGTCCGGCAGGCGTTGCATGAAGTCGAGCAATCCCCCTTCGCGGAGGACCGTGTCCCACATCATTCCATACATCCGATAGCAGGCGGAGATCGGCGCCGGCGCCATCCGCCGCACCTGGTCGATCCGCCACTGCAACGCCTGCAGGCGCTGGCGCTTGCCCCCGTGCAGACGTCCGATCTGCTCCTCCACCACCTGTCGGCGGCGCATCTCGAAGCCGTCGGGATCGCTGGCTGCCAACGCCTTCCATTCGTCGAAGTCGAATTTTTCCAGGCTGGCCGATTTCACTTGCGACCTCCTCACCGCATTGGCTTGTAATCTTTATCTGAACATAGCACAGGAAATTTCTTACGCCCGAAACGACTCCAACCCCTCTCTCCATTCAAGATAGAATAGTCGGCCCATCCCGACCTGCACCTCCCGATCATGTCCCATCCGCCCAAGATCGGCTTCGTCAGCCTCGGCTGCCCGAAGGCCACCGTCGACTCCGAACGGATCCTCACCCGGCTGCGCGCCGAGGGCTACGAGATCGCCCCCGACTACGCGGGCGCCGGACTGGTGGTGGTCAACACCTGCGGCTTCATCGACGCGGCGGTGGAGGAGTCGCTGGAGGCGATCGGCGAGGCGCTCAGCGAGAACGGCAAGGTGATCGTCACCGGCTGTCTCGGCGCCCGCCCGGAGCAGGTGGAGGCGCGCCACCCGGAGGTGCTGGCGGTGACCGGCCCCAATGCCTATGAGGAGGTGATGCACGCGGTCCACCGCCACCTGCCACCGGCGGGCGATCAGTACACCAGCCTGCTCCCCCCCGGCGGGATCAAACTCACGCCGCGCCACTACGCCTATCTGAAGATCTCCGAGGGGTGCAACCATCGCTGCACCTTCTGCATCATCCCGGCGCTGCGCGGCGATCTGGTGAGCCGCCCGGTCGGCGAGATCCTCGGCGAGGCGGAGAAGCTGGTGGAGGCGGGGGTGCAGGAGCTGGTGGTGATCGCCCAGGACACCAGCGCCTACGGCGTCGACCTGCACTACCGCACCGGTTTCTGGAACGGCCGCCCGGTGAAGAGCCGGATCGAGGAGCTGGCCGAGGCGCTGGGCGCGCTCGGGGTGTGGGTGCGGCTGATGTACGTCTATCCCTACCCCACCGTCGACCGGCTGATCCCGCTGATGAACGAGGGCAAGGTCCTGCCCTATCTGGACGTGCCGCTGCAGCACGCCAGCCCACGCATCCTCAAGGCGATGAAGCGCCCGGCCGCCGCCGAGGACCAACTGGCGCGGATCCGCACCTGGCGCGAGATCTGCCCCGATCTCACCCTGCGCTCCACCTTCATCACCGGCTTCCCCGGCGAGACCGAGGAGGAGTTCCAACAGCTCCTCGATTTCCTGGAGGAGGCGCGCCTCGACCACGTCGGCTGCTTCCCCTACTCGCCGGTGGAGGGGGCCGCCGCCAACGCACTGCCCGGCGCCCTGCCCGAGGAGGTGCGCGAGGAGCGTGCGGCGCGCCTGATGGCGTTGCAGGCGGGAATCAGCGCCGGGAAGCGCGCCGCCAAGGTCGGCGAGAACGTAGCGGTGCTGGTGGACGAGGTGGAGGAGGATGGCCGCGCGCTGGGCCGCACCACCGGCGACGCCCCGGAGGTGGACGGCCTGGTCTACCTGAGCGAGGCCGAGGGGGTCGCCCCCGGCGACATCGTCATCGCCGAGGTGACCGACGCCGACGAGTACGACCTGTGGGCGGAGCGACTATAGGAAGAGCGCAATAAGATCGTTGAGGAAGGCACGTCCCCGCTCGCTGGGCCGAATCCGGCCCTCCTCGCGCTCCAGCAACCCGCGCGACACCGCCTCGGCCAACGGCCCCGCGACCGTCTCCAGCGGCAGCCCCGTACGTTCCGCGAAGAGCGCCTCATCGAAGCCGTCCAGCAGGCGCAGGACATTCATCATGAACTCCCCCGGCAACTCGCCGACCTCGATCACCTGCTCGCCCGCTAGCCGCTCGCCACCGAGATAGGCCCGCGGATGGCGCGCCTTCCAGCGCCGCACCACCCGCCCCTCGGCGGGCAGGGTGACCTTGCCATGGGCGCCGGCGCCGATCCCCAGATAGTCACCGAACCGCCAGTAGTTGAGATTGTGGCGGCAACGCGCTCCGTCGCGGGCGTAGGCGGAGACCTCGTACTGTTCAAAGCCCGCCGCCGCCGATGACTCCACCCCTTGCTCCTGCAGCGCCCACAGGGCCTCGTCCTCGGGCAACGGCGGCGGCGCATGATGGAACGGGGTGTTGGGCTCGATGGTGAGCTGGTACCAGGAGAGGTGGGTCGGTGCCAGCGCGAGCGCCTCCGTCAGATCGGCCAACCCCTCCCGCGGGGTCTGCTCCGGCAGGCCGAACATCAGGTCCAGGTTGAGGTTGTCGAACCCCGCGGCGCGGGCCATCTCCACCGCGCGGAACACCTCGCCCCGGCGGTGAATCCGCCCCAGCGCCGCCAGCCGCCGGTCATCGAAACTCTGCACCCCGAGGGAGAGGCGGTTTACCCCCGCCTGGCGGTAGTCGCGGAAACGCCCCGCCTCGGCGGTGCCGGGGTTGGCCTCCAGGGTGATCTCGGCGTCGGGCAGCAGCGGCAGCCGTGCCCGGACGCCCGACAGCAGCCGCTCCACCGCCTCACCGCTGAACAGGCTCGGCGTTCCGCCGCCGATGAACAGCGAGACCACCCGCCGCCCCCACACCTGCGGCAGCTCCCCCTCCAGATCGGCGAGCAGCGCATCGACGTAGACGCCTTCGGGAATTACCCCATCGGCCTCGTGGGAATTGAAGTCGCAATAGGGACACTTGCGCACGCACCACGGCACGTGGATATACAGCGCAAGCGGCGGCAGGGAGAGGGCCGGCCCCATCGAAAAGTGCACTCAACCCCCGGCGCGGTAGATCAGGCTGTGGCATCCCCGCGCAGGGCGGCGATCAGCTTGCGCAGGGCGACACCGCGGTGGCTGATGCGGTTCTTCTCCTCCGGCGGCAGCTCGGCGGAGGCGCAGTTGTGGGTGGGGACCCAGAACAGCGGATCGTAGCCAAACCCTCCTTCGCCCTGCTCGTCACGCAGGATGCGCCCCTCCCAGGTCCCTTCGCAGATGATCGGCGTAGGATCGCCGGCGTGGTCCATCAGCACGATCAGCGCCACGTAGCGGGCGGTGCGCTCCTCGTCGGGGGTGCTGGCGAGCGCCTCCAGCAACTTCAGGTTGTTGGCCTCGTCGGTGGCACCGGGGCCGGAGTAGCGGGCGGAGTAGATGCCCGGCGCACCATTGAGCGCATCCACCTCGATGCCGGAGTCGTCGGCCAGCGCCGGCAGACCGGTGTGTTCGCAGGCGTTGCGCGCCTTGATGATGGCGTTCTCGACAAAGGTGAGCCCGGTCTCTTCCGCCTCCGGCACGCCGAACGCCGACTGCGGCAGCACCTCGATGCCGAACTCCTTCAACAACGCGGAGAACTCCCGCACCTTGCCGGGATTGTTGCTGGCCAGCACCACCTTCTTCATCGCGTCGCTCCTCGAAGAGAGATATTCAGGGGGTGGGAATTATAACGGCGCCCCCTGGAAAAATGGGTCGTTTATTGCCTGAATAATCACCAACCCCGCTCTTTGGAAAGATTGAAATGGACACAGGAATTGGATAAGAGCCATTCTTTTACGTATCGAGACGGAGAAGCGACGAGCACCGAGTGCAGGAGAGCAGAGATGAAGGTCGACATCTACAACGCCTGGGAACACCTGCGGATCGACGACGAGGAGGAGCGGCGCCTCCTTGCCGCGGGGCTGGTGAAGCACACTGCAGACGGCGAATGGCGCTTCAACGAGACCTGTTTCATCTGCCGCCACTGGGTCTACCAGGGCCTGGAGCGCAACCTCACCCCGATCGGCGAGTGCCGCCACGACCCGCCGGTGATCAACGACACCGGCGGCGAGGCTGACCACCTCCGGGGTGTCTGGCCATACACCCACGGCCATCAGTTCTGCGGCGCCATCGAAACCCACCTGTCGGAGCAGCAATTGACCGAACGGGTCGCCCAGTACCGCAAGGACTGCCGGCGCCGCTCCAGCGAGGGACAGGAGATTCGTTCGGTCTCCTAGGAGACTGTCGGACACCGCATAAAAAACGGGCCGCGCTGGCAAACCAGCGCGGCCCATTCTTCGAGGCTAGCCCTGCCCTTTACCCACAAATCGGCCATCAGCGCCCCCCGGAAGTGCCAGAACAAGGCGCGGTGCGCAGCCGGCGGCTCCGGGCC
>NZ_BAAHXB010000110.1:0-18047 GCF_054657215.1 Endothiovibrio diazotrophicus | reverse complement strand
CCCGCCGACTCCCGCAAGCCGCGGAAAGGCGGGCGCTTCGAACCATCGCGGCCTAAGGGCCGCTCCTACCAATCCGGGAACGCCCCTCAACCATACCGGAGTCGGTCAAAAAAATATCAATAACCATCCCGTCGAATTGTACGCGGTTCCGTTACACGAGCCCGCATCGATCCCTACACCAGAATCAAGATCGCCCGATGGTCCCGGGGATCGGCCTGCCTCAGCATTTTCCTTACCACTCGTTGACCAGGAGTTTCCGCCCATGACCCGCAGCGAACTGTTCGAACTGGCCTCCCTCCAAGCCCTCTGCCTGGGCGGCGCGCTGGCCCTGCTCTCCACCCTCACCGGCCTCGCCCTGCACTTCGGCACCCTGGAGGTCGGCGGCGCCGCGACCGGCTGCGGGCTCGTCGCCGTCGCCCTCACCGCCCTCCACCAGGAGTAAGGATTTCCTTACACGCTCGTCGATAATTCCTACCGACAAATCAAGATTCCCCGATACCTTCGGCACGGTGGTTCGCCCACCCTTGGAGGGGACTAACCAAACGCGGGGATATCGCCATGCCTCTCTCCACCGGTCTCTACCTGCACGGCGGCGAACGCCACTTCGGCGGCGGCGCCCATTCGCTCAAGGCGCTGGTCGGCTCCGAGGTGGCGGTCACCGCGTGGCACCCCGGACGGCGCATCGGGGCGATGTGCCGCTACTCCCTGCCGCGCCACGACGACGGAGGCGTAGCGACGAGCGGCCTCTACGGCGACGAAAACCTGTTCGGTCTGGTGGTCGATTTCCATCGCCTGGAGATCAACCTCGGCGAGCTGGAGGTGGGCATCTTCGGCGGCGCCGACCTGTTCAGCGAGGGGGCGCCGGAGCTGTTCAACGTCGGCTGGCGCAACGTCGAGGTGGCCCACGCGTTCTGTCGTGAGATCGGCGTGCATCCGCGCCACCTCCACATCGGCGACCGCATCCACCGCCTGGTGACCCTGGAGCTGCGCCACGGCGGGGTGAACGTCCGCCGCCAGGACGGGGAGACCGGCCGGTGGTAACCGCCATGAAGCGGATCGTGGTGATCGACGACGACGGCGCCAGCCGTACCCGCGTCGCCACCCTGCTGGAGCAGGCGGGTTTCGGGGTAATCACCACGGACGGCGGCAACGACGGGGTCGCCGCCGTCCACGCGGAGTCCGCGGCGCTGGTCATCACCGAGATGCTGACCCCGCGCGGCGACGGCCTGGAGACCATTCGCCGGCTGCACCGCGAACACCCGGAGGTGCCGGTCATCGCACTGGCCGGCATCTCCTCCGCGAACCCCTACCCGGGGGCCGGCTGGCTGCTCGACGCGGCCATGGTGATGGGCGCGAAGGTGGCGCTGAACAAGCCGTTTACCGACGAGGGGCTGCTCGCGGCCGTCACCGAGGCGCTGGGCTGAACACCTCCCCGGCGCCCCGCGCGCCGCAACGGCTACACTTCCAACCTGACATTGACCAGGAGCAAGGAAACCGGCGCGGTCGCGCACGCGCCGCGGGCAGATGGAAATCAACGAAGAACGACCACAGAGGGCGACGGCCGACCGATATCACCCGTTCACCCGACCGTTTGAGACGAACCCGACCACCACGCCGATGACCTCCCGCCCCTGCCCACCGCGACGCGGTCTCTCCGCCCTCGCCGCCGCCCTGCTGCTGCTCGCCCCCCCCGCCCACGCCGAAACGGATGCGGACGCCATCGACCTCGGCACCCTCACGGTGAGCGGCATACGCCCCAGCCTCGCCAGCGCCCAACGGCGCAAGCGGGAGGCCGCGGGGGTGGTCGACGCGATCGTCGCCGAGGAGATCGGCAAGCTGCCCGATCGCAGCATCGGCGAGGCGCTCTCGCGGGTCACCGGGGTGCAGATTGCCCGCGATCGCGGCGAGGGGGGGACGGTGGCGGTGCGCGGCCTCACCCAACTGGAGGCGACCCTCAACGGGCGCGAGATCTTCACCGCGGGCTGGGGCCGCAATCTCGACTTCAACGACCTGCCGGCCGAGCTGGTGGCGGGGATCGACGTCCACAAGAGCGTCTCCGCCGAACGCATCGAGGGGGGGATCGGCGGCACCATCGACCTGCGCACCTACCGCCCCTTCGACTTCGCCGGGCGACGCCTCGCGGTCACCGCCGGGGCGATCCATGGCGATCTGGCGGACGAGACCCGCGGGCGGCTCTCGCTGCTCGCCAGCGACCGCTGGCGGACCCGGGCCGGCGAGGTGGGCGCGCTGTTGAGTCTCTCCACTCAGCAGCGGCCTTGGCGCGAGGACCAGAAGAGCACCGGCGCCCCCACCCCCCGCGACGACCTGATCGCCGGACGCACCCTGCTCGTCCCCAACGGCAGCTCGGAGACCACCAGCCGCGGGCTGCGCGAGCGCAACGCGCTCGACCTGGTGCTCCAGTGGCGTCCGAACGATGCCCTCGAACTCTATGCCGAGGCGACCGGCGGCGAGCTGCGGACCGACCAGGACTCCTACCAGCTCAACGCCTCCACCTCGTCGACCTTCCTCATCGACAGCCTGGCGCGGTTCCCGGCGAGCGACGACCTCCAGCGGATCACCTGGAGCGACGCCCCGATCTCGATCCTCAGCTTCGCCCGCGACACCGTCGACCGCACCGGCCAACTGGCGGCGGGCGGGCGCTGGGTCGGCGACGCGCTGACCCTGTCGGCCGACCTGAGCCGCACCGAGAGCCGCAACGAGCTGCTCTTCGCCGGCCCCTTCCTCGCCGCCGACGCGGCGCGCTTCAGCCAGGACCTCGCCGGCGACCTGCCCGCCACCGCGGTGAGCGGCACCGACCTGCTCGACCCGGCCAACCTCCGCTACACCGGCATCGCCTACCGCTACCGACCGTTCCGGGGCGACCTCACCGCCGCCCGCCTCGACGGCGAGTACTTCCTCGACCTCGGCCCGCTGGAGTCGATCGAGGCCGGCCTGCGCCTCGCCCGCCGCGGCGCCGACAACGCCCCCGGACTGATCTTCGCCGACGCCTCGGTGAGCGGCATCGGCGCGGCCGACCGGCCCGGCTACCTGATCGCCAACCCCTACCCCACCCTCCTCCCCGGCGAGGGGGCGTCGAGCATCGGCCACTACCGGGTCGGCGACCCCACCCTGCCGTGGGCGAGCGAGGCGCTGCGCCAGCAGTTCGGCATCACCACGCCGATCGCCGCCAGCGGCGACCCGCTGGGGGTGTGGCGGGTCCACGAGGAGACCCGCGCGGGCTACCTGAAGGCCAACTTCGCCGGCAGGGTCCTGCCCGTCGACGGCAACCTCGGCGTGCGCGTGGTGACCACCCGCGAGGCGCTCTCCGGTCACCAGTCGCGCCCCGGCGACGGCAGCGTGGAACCCATCGCCATCGACCACCGCTACACCGACACGCTGCCCAGCCTCAACCTGCGCTACCGCCTCGGCGGCGGTTGGCAACTGCGCGCGGCGCTCGCCCGGTCGATCACCCGCCCCGACTTCAACCAGCTCTCACCGTCGCTGAGCCTGCTGCAGAACTCCCTCGACCCGACCCTCAACCAGGGCAGCGCCGGCAACCCCGAGCTGCAACCGGTGCGCGCCGACAACCTGGACCTGGCGATCGAGCGCTACCTCGGCCCCACCACCGCGCTGCACGCCACCCTCTTCGCCAAGCGGGTGGACGGCTTCGTGGTCAACGAGAGCAACCCCGAGCTGCACGACGGCGCGCTCTACCAGGTGAGCCGCCCGTACAACGCCAACCACGCCGAGATCCGCGGCCTGGAGCTGGGCTGGCAGCACTTCTTCGACCGGCTCCCCGGCGGCCTGCGCGGCTTCGGCGTGCAGGCCAACTACACCTACATCGACAGCACCACCTTCGACGCCACCCTCGGCACCGACGTGCCGCTGCAAAATCTCTCGCGCCACAGCGCCAACCTGGTGGGGCTCTACGAGCGCGGCCCGCTCTCGGCGCGCCTCGCCTACAACTGGCGCGACGACTTCCTCAGCGGCGTCACCAACCTCGTCGGCGTCGGCGCGCTGCCGATCTACACCGAGGGCTACGGCTGGCTCGACGGCTCGCTCAGCTGGCGGGCGCGCGACGACCTCACCCTCACCCTCGCCGCCGGCAACCTCCTCGGCACCGTGCGCCGCGCCTATTACGGCACCCGCAACCACCCGCAGAGCAGCTGGCTCAACGACACCCGGCTCAGCCTCAGCGTGACGGCCCGTTTCTGACCTGCTCCCGTAGTGCGCTTTGTCCCCGCGAATGCAGTATTCCGGCTAGGGGAGCCGTTAGCGCCCCTTCGCCGAGCGTCTCGCCGCCATGGCCAGGGCCTACGACACCCGCGCCATGGAAACGTATCTGCAACAGGTTTTACAACGGGAGCCCGCTCCATGACCGAAACCACCGCGCGCCATACCGTCCTGCTGGTGGACGATTCGCCCGCCAACCTGGCGCGGGTGTTGGAGAGCCTCGAACGGGAGGGGCACATGACCCGCAGAAACCGGAGCGATTCGCGAATGAACCCTGCCGCGACGCGCTTCGGGAAACACGAAACACGGGCGTCATCGTTCCTTCCGCGTCCTCAGGGAAGCCGGATACGAAACGGAACCACTTGAGCGGAGCGGAGGGCAGCCGGAGGGTGTTCGGGGTCGCGGATTGCCGCCCGTCCTCCGGGCGAGAGATGTCGGTTCAATTCGATCATCTTCTCCTGCAATCCCTCCTCCCCCACCAGCCGATCCCACATCAGGCGCGAGAGCCGCACGCACGCACCCATCGGCGAGCGGGCGCGCCTGCGTTCCATATCCGCGCGAAACTGGGTGCCCTCCAATCCCCGACGACATCGGGATGGTGCGCCCTCGATCATCCCCCGCACGAGTTCGCGCCACGCCTCGTCGAACCGCTCGGGCTGCTCCGCCGCCAGGCGCATCCACCAGTCGAAATGCTCGATGAAGTCATCGTGGGCGAGCGCCTCGTCGGCCGCGTTTCGGGTCATCAGAACACCTCCCATTCACTGCCGTCACCCGCATCGGGAGCGGCGATCGCCACACGGGCCTTGGCGGGGATCGCCTTCGGCTTGGCGCGGGAGCGTGCGGGTCCACCGGCAGCCGGGCGGCGAGCCGGCGCGGCAGCGGCGTTGCCGATGTTGAAGAAACCCATCCGGCGATCCAGTTCGGCGGCCTGCTCCTCCAGGGACTCGGAAGCCGCCGCCGCCTCCTCCACCAGGGCGGCGTTCTGCTGGGTCACCTCGTCCATCTGCATCACCGCCTTGTTCACCTGCTCGATCCCGGAGGACTGCTCGGCGCTGGCGGCGGCGATCTCGGCGACGATGTCGGAGACCTTCTTCACCCCCTCGACGATGCCGGTAAGCGCCGCCCCGGTCTCGTCCACCAGCCGCGAGCCCTCCTCCACCTTGCCCACCGAGTCCTTGATCAGCTCGGAGATCTCCTTGGCGGAATCGGCGGAGCGCTGCGCCAGCTTGCGCACCTCCTGGGCCACCACCGCGAAGCCGCGGCCCTGGTCGCCGGCACGGGCCGCCTCCACCGCCGCGTTGAGCGCCAGCAGGTTGGTCTGGAAGGCGATCTCGTCGATCACCCCGATGATGTCGGCGATCTTCTTGCTGGAAGCATTGATCGCCCCCATGGCGGCCACCGCACGGCCCACTACCTCGCCACCGTGCTCGGCCTGATCGTGGGCCTCGGTGGAGAGCTGGTTGGCCTGGCGGGCGTTGTCGGCGTTCTGCTTCACCGTCGAGGTGAGCTGCTCCATGCTGGAGGCGGTCTCCTCCAAGCTGGAGGCCTGCTCCTCGGTGCGCTGGGAGAGGTCGGAATTGCCCGCGGCGATCTCGCCGGACGCCCCGGCGATCGCATCCGCCCCCTCCCGTACGCCGGCCACCACCTCGTGGAGCTTCTCCTTCATCTCGCGCAGGGCGGCGAGCAGGCGGCCGATCTCGTTGTCGGAGTCCGCCTCGATGTGGCCGGTGAGGTCGCCGCCGGCGATCGCCCGAGCCAGCTCCCCGGCGCGGGTCAGCGGCACATCGATGGCGCGGATCAGCAGGAACGCCACCACCGCCACCACCAGCAGCGCGACGACGATGGCGATGCCGGTGGCCACGCTGGTGAATTCGAAGTCCGCCTCCGCCTCGTCGTAGGTCGACTTGGCGACGTCCAACTGAAGCCGCTGGAGCTTCTCCGCGATCTCCGCGACCTCTTTGAACAGCGGCCCCACCTTCTTCACCGCGTGGAGACCCAGCCGGTCGTAATCCCGCGCCTTGATCATCTCCAACGCGGGGGTCAGTCCCTCATCGACGAAGCGCTTACGCGCCGCGGCGTACTCGCGGGCCAACACCGCCTCCTCGGGGGTAAGCCGGGTGGCCATGTAGGCCTCCCAGATCCCGGCGATCTCGGCGAGCTTCCCGGAAATCGCGTCGGCATGCATATCGACGCCGTGGCCCTGCTCATGCACCGCGCTCTGGGGAACCCGTGCATCGTGTTGGGTCGCCAGCAATACCTGCATCTGGATCCCAAGCATCCGCTCGTTGATGGTCGCGATCTGGCCCAGCGGAACGGTGCGATCCTGGTAGACCGTGCGCAGGCCCTCGTTACTGTGGGACATCCCCTGCAACCCGACGAAGGAGAGCACCACCATCAGGGTGACCAGGAAACCGATGGTGAGGATCAAGCGCAGCTTGATGGTCATGTTTTTCATCTTCGCCTCCCTCTCGGGTGAGCGCGGGTTGAGTGGTTGCGGGCCGGATTCGGCCTCGGAGTTCGCCGAACGAGGTCTCCCGGCCATAGGGTAGGGATGGGTCCGTCCAAAAACGGTACGCGAACGAGCATACCGGTTGTCCGTAACCCCATGCACAGCCCTCTCCGGACAGGGTGGACCCTCCCCAACAACCGAGAGCCGTTGTTTTTCCATCTAAATTTTGGAATAGCGTAGGAAAATCCCTACAACGAGTTCCTATATCCCTATAGCAAAATAATCCTTGCCCTACCCCCGAAGCGGCCTCCTCGTCCATCGTCGCCTCCCTCTTCCGGACGCCCCCTCCACCCGGGGAACGCGGCAGTCGAATCACCACCTCCGCCCCCCGTCCCACCCCCTCGCTCCGTGCCTCGATGGCGCCGCCGAGCGACAGGACGAAATTGGCGACCGAATGAAGCCCCATTCCCGTCTGCCGCAGCTTGGTGCTCGATCCCGACAGGAAGATCTCCTGCAACCGCTCGCGGGCGATACCGCAGCCGTTGTCCGCCACCCGGATCTCCAGCACCCCGTCGACCGCCGGCGCCCCCTGCTCGACCGTGGTGACCCGGCAGGCGAAGCGCTCGGCCGCCGGCGCCGGCGCCTCCCCGGCGAAACGGCGCAGCTCCCCGATCGCCGACGACGGCGCGGAAGGCCTCCACCACCCCCGGTTCGTCGTCGGCGACCAGGATGCGGCAACGAATCGACCCGCTCACCGCCGCGCCGCCCCCTCCCCAAACAGCGGCTTGATCATCAACGCCACCTTCCGTTCACCGTGCAGGATCACCAGATTGAGCATCACCGGCAGGTACTCCCCGTCGAAGGTGATCAGCTCGGCGGCGAAATTGACCATCTCCAACTCGGTCAGCGACGAGCGGATCATCTCCATGATGTCGACGCCCCCGACCAGCCGCTCCAGCGATTCGTTCAGCAACGCGGCGCAGGGATACTGGAGCAGGTGCAGCGCGCGCGCATTCCACCCCTGCACCGAACCGGCGAGATACCGAGAAGGACCTCGAGTCCGATGCCGTATTTCTCCAGCGTGTCGGACTGGATCACCGCCGCGTCGGCGAGGCGTCGAACAGCCGTTCGGTCAATTCGAAATCGTCGAGGAGTTCAAGAACCCGGGCGGTGAGGAGGGTGGAATAGGCGACCACCCGTTGCCGCGAGCGAACGTCGTTCGGGGATCACGTCGCGGTCGCGGGGGAAGGGGCGTAGCGGGCGAGGGCGTCGAGCAGTTGCCGCTTCTTCAACGGTTTCACCAGGTGCTCGTCGCAACCCGCCTCGCGGGAGAGAGCGGCATGTTCGGTCAGCGCGTGGGCGGTGAGCGCCAGGATCGGCCGGCGGGGGCGCTGGTGGTGGCGCTCCCAGGTGCGGATCTCGCGGGTGGCGGTGTAGCCATCCTTGAGCGGCATCTCGATATCCATCAGCACCAGACCGACCGCGCCGTCGCGCTCGACGTAGCGCCGCACCGCCTGTTCGCCGTCGCCGACCACCTCCAGCTCGATCGCTTGGCGGGCGACGAAGATGCGCAGCAGTTCCACGTTGTCGGGGCTGTCCTCGGCGAGCAAGACCCGCATGCCGGCGGTGGAGGCCGACAGCGCGCGGCGCTCGTTGCGACGGCGCGCCTCGTGATTGAGCGCCAGCCGCAACCCGCGCCGCAGCAGTTGATCGTCATGGCGATCGGGGACGGGGATCACTCCCAGCCCGCGCAGGCGCAGCAACTCCTCCCGGTTGTGCAGCGCGGCACACAGCAGGATCGACATCCCCGCCAGCACCGGTTCGGCGCGCAACGCCTCCAGCTCGGCGATCAGGGCGCCATGCGCCAGCGCCTCGTGGTGGACGAAGAGGATGTCGCAGGGCGCGCGCGCCTGCTCCTCCAGGCAACGGGCGATGAATCCCCGCTGCCGTTCGACCGGGATCACCTCCGCGCCCCACGCGGCGAGACTCCGTTCGTAGAAGTCGCGGTGGATCGGGTGGTCGTGGAGGGAGAGCACCCGCCGCCCGGCGAGCAGTTGGTCGGCGCGCTCCTCGGCGTCGCTGCGCGGCAACTCCAGGGTGAAGGAGAAGGTGGTGCCGCGGCCCTCGCCACTGTGGACCGCGAGGCTCCCGTGCATCAGCCCGACCAGCCGCCGGCAGATGGACAGACCGAGACCGGTGCCACCGAATCGGCGGGTGATCGAGGAGTCGGCCTGGGTGAACGCCTGGAAGACCCGCTCGCGCTGCCCCTCGGGGATACCGATGCCGGTATCCACCACGTGGAAGGTGAGGCGCCAGCGGCCCTCCGACCCGCTTTTCCCAGCAACATCCGCGGTAGGCGGTTGGTGGGAAGCCCGGGCCAACGGCTCCCCCTCGACCAGCAGGGCAACGCTCCCCTCCTCGGTGAACTTGACCGCGTTGCCCAGCAGGTTGATCAGCACCTGGCGCAGCCGCACCGGATCGCCGACCAGCCGCGCCGGCACCGTCTCGAAACCGAAGGAGATCAGCAACAGCCCCTTCTCGAGGGCCTGCCCGCGGACGATCTCAAGGGCCTCGCCGGCGCAGCGGGCGAGGTCGAAGGGGCGCAGCTCCAGCTCCACCTGACCGGCCTCGATCTTGGAGATGTCGAGGATGTCGTTGATGATCTGCAACAGGTTCTCGCCGGCGCGGGAGAACATCGCCACGTAATGCTCCTGCTCCTCGTCGAGGACCGTCTCGCTGAGCAGGTCGGCGACGCCGAGGATGGCGTTCATCGGCGTGCGGATCTCGTGGCTCATGGTGGCGAGGAAGGCGCTCTTCGCCGCATTGGCCGCCTCGGCACTGGCCTTCGCCGCGAGCAGCTCGCGGCGGCTCGCCTGCAGCTCGCGGACGATCCGCGCCCGCTCCAGGGTGTGGCGGATGGAGCGGTCGAGGATCGACGGGGCCAGTTCGTCCTTGTTGATGAAGTCGCTCGCCCCGGCGGCGATCACCTCGACGTCGATGTCGTAGCTGCCGTAGCCGGTGATCACGATGATCGGCCGGCCGTTCGCGCGGGCCTCGACCCGCTGCAGCACATCGAGGCCGGTGATGCCGCCCTCAAGGCGGAAATCGAGGAGCACCACGTCGTGATCGCCGGCCAGGATCGCCTCGATCCCGGCGGTCGCGCTGGCGACCCACTCGACCCGGTAGTCGCCACGGGGGATCTCACTCAGATAGTCCTGGATAAGGACGTACTGGTCCTCGTCGTCGTCCACCACCAGGATGCGGATCGGCTTGCCCATCGGGTCCCCGCAATGGCGCCGCTCAGCGCCGCTCGCCGGGCAGTTCGACGATCTCGAACCAGTAGGAGCCGAGCACCTGCACCACCTTCACCAGGCCGTCGAAGGTGACCGGCTTGCGGATGTAGGAGTTGACCCCCAACTGGTAGCTGCGCAGGATGTCCTCCTCCGCCTGGGAGGTGGTCAGCACCACCACCGGGATGCGGCACAGCGCCTCGTCCTCCTTGATGATCTGCAACGCCTTGCGCCCGTCGAGGATCGGCATGTTGAGATCGAGCAGGATGATGCTCGGCTCGGGGTAGCGCTCGCGGTCGGCAAACTCCCCCTGGTGGCGCAGGTACTCCAGCAGCTTGGCGCCGTTGGGCACGCAGATGAACCGGTTGGAGAGGCGCGCCTCGCGCAGGGCGTCCTCGGCCAACATCACGTCGTCCTCGTCATCCTCCGCCATCAGGATGACCGCCGGTTTGCGCGACTCGCTCATTCGATTTCCCCCTCCGGTGGGTGTAACGGCCAAGTGGCGGTGAAGGTGGCCCCGAGACCGGGCCGCCCTTCGGCGGTGATGATACCGCCGTGGCGCGCAACAATCTTCTGGCAGATCGCCAGGCCGACGCCGCTCCCCTCATACTCCGCCCGCCCGTGGAGGCGCTGGAAGACCTGGAAGATCTGCTCGCCGTACTGCGGCTCGAAACCGATGCCGTTGTCGGCGACGCAGAGCCAGACCTGCTCGCCCGCCTCCCCTTCGGCGCGCACCCCACCGCGGATTCGCAGCTCCAGCGGCACCTCGGGCCGGCGGAACTTGATTGCGTTGGCGATCAGGTTCTGCAGCAGCTGGCGCATCTGCGACGGATCGGCCCGCACCACCGGCAGCTCGCCGATATCCCCCTGCAGCTCCAGCCCCTCGCGCTCCTCGCCCAGCTCCGCCAACACCTCCGCCGCCAGCGCCGCCAGCTCCACCGCCTCGAAGGGCTTGGCGCGAGTACTCACCCGCGAATAGAGGAGCAGATCGTTGATCAGGTTCTGCAGCCGCTCCGAGGCGCGCACCATGCGCCCCAGGTAGTCCTGCCCCTGCTCGCCGAGCTGCGCCCCGAAGCGGCTCTGCAACCGCTCACCGAAGGCGCGCACCTTGCGCAGCGGCTCCTGCAGATCGTGGGAGGCGACGTAGGCGAACTCCTCCAGCTCCCGGTTGCTGCGCTGGAGCCGCTCGGTATAGCGCTGCAAGCGCTCCTCGGCGCGCTTGCGCTGGGCGATCTCCAGCTCCATCTCGCCGATGGTCCGGCGCAGCGCCTGGTCGCTCTCCGCCAGGCGCGCGGTCATCCCGTTGAAGCGCGCGGCGAGGATGCCGATCTCGTCGTCACCCAACGACGGTAGGCGGATGGTCAGGTCGCCCTCGCTGATCCGCCGGGTGGTAACGGTGAGCTCCGCCAGGGGGCGGCTGAGGGTACGGGCGAAATGGATGGCGGCGAGGGCCAGCGCCAACAGCGCCAATCCACCGCCGGCCACCAGCCAGGTGGCGAGATGATGCACCGGAGCGAAGGCCTCGTCGTGGTCGATCTTCACCACCAGCCCCCAATCGGTCCCGGCGACCGGCTGCACCGCCGCCAGAACCAGACGGCCCCGGTAGTCGGTCGCCTCCTCCAGTTGTTCGCTCCTGCCGGCCAGGGCCATCCGGGCGACGTCGTCGCCGGCCGTCGCGGCCACCCGCCGCAGGGCGGCATCGGGGTCGAAACGCGACGGCGCCAGATAGAGGACATCGCCACTCGCAGCACGCCGCAGCAACAGGCTCTCGCCGCTCCCGCCCAACCCCGAATAGTCGTGCAGGGCTGCCACCAGGGTCGTCGTCGCCGCCTCGATCACCACCCCCCCGATGGTCTCCCCGTCCAGTTGCAGCGGCCCGGAGAGCCGCACCCCGACGCTGCCGTCGGCCGCCCGGAACAGGCGGTCGGCGCTCGCCCGGGCAAAGCCCTCGACCACCGGCGGGTCGTCGCCGCGGTCGCGCCCGACCCGTTGCGGGTCGGTGGAAGCGGCCACCCGGCCGTCGCGGCCATAGATCGAGATGGTGCGGAAATCGGCGATCGAGGCCCGGGCATCGGCGATGATCCGGGTCATCCTCGCCTGCAGCAACGCGCGGGACTCGACGGAATCCGCCTGATTGTAGCTGCGCAGGCTGAGCCGCAATTGGGTCCGACTCGCCACCAACTGGAGCCGCTCCAGATTGCGGTCGACGATGGCGCCGAGGCGGTGGCCCTGGATCGAGGCCACCGACTCCAGGTGCTGGAGCACCTCACCGGTAATGCCCTGACGGGCGGTCAGAAAGGCGAGTCCCCCCAACAGCAGCAGGGCGGCAAGGGAAGGCGGCAGAATAACCAACAGAAGTTTGGTCCGAATGGTCATCCGTCTCTCTCCCTCTCCACACCGCAACTATAGCTGGTCCACCAACCGGTATCGTTCATCGGGAACGGACCGGGAGTCGGGATGCATACGGCTCGAACCGGCTCACCCACACACTAAATGACACGAAATACATCACAACATACCGTACGCACCCACCTTTCGAGCGATTTTCCTACACGTGACTTCCTGATTTCTGAACACCACGAACCCCTATACTCACACCGCCGCACCCCTCGACCAAACGTCGGGTATGGGAAATCGATGGGCGGTGAAGGGACGCGCTGTAAGCCGCCCCTTGCAAAGTCATCAATCCACCAGCTGCCGTCTGCATAAATAAGGAGGTTTACCGGCCCGGATACTTGAAAAAGGGTAAATCTCGTGTCTATTCAAGGAATTGCTGCTCAAAGCCTGCTCACCTTCCGCAACAACCAAGGCGTCGAGGCGCGGGGAACGCTCCTCAAGCTCACCCGGTCCACCGTCGTTTTCGAGGTCTACAACCCCTATTCCATTGTCCAGCTCTCCGAAGTCCTCCAGAACCTTACTCTTCGTCATCGCGACAATATCATTTATCATGGTCGAGCAGTGGTCTCCAACTTGGTGAACACCGGCTTGATGCTGCTGGTTTCCGTGACCTTGGTCGACCCATGGTCAGATTTGACCGATCGTTTAGGTCGGCCTGGAGAACTCCATTTAGAGGTCTCTCGCTTCATCGACGACTGGAACCGCTCCTATCAGATTCGCCCGGGATACCAGCTCGCAGTCTCCAATTTGCGCTCATTTCTGGGGGAGTTTCGCCAATGGTTAGAACAGGTTGATATGGAACCGAACAGATCGGTTGAAAACAACAGTGAAGACTCCGGAGACAAGCAGGAAATTTTCGATGCGATTGCTGAACCTGCGCTTCCCCAGCTAGAAGAGCTTTTTTCGCGATTTGAGGAAGAAGCGGACAAGGTCGAAGAGCCAGAACTAACCGTCCACAAAGCGTATGTACAGCGAGATTTGCATCCACTCATGCTCCGCTCACCGTTCATTCACCGTGCATATATGAAGCCCTTGGGGTACGCGGGTGACTACGAAATGGTGAACATGATGCTCCGGGACGACCGTGAGGGGCCGAGCACGTTTGCCCAGTTGCTCAACCGGTATTACCTGAACATCGGCCCCTCTATAGCGCACCGAAATCGAATTGACATCCTTGAACAAACGCTCGTCAAAATTGCCCAAAACGCCGCAAAAGAAAACCGCCGAGCGAGAATTATGAACATCGGCTGCGGACCGGCGATCGAGGTGCAACGATTCATCGAGCGGTATCCCCTCGCCGAGCGCTGCGACTTCTCACTTATGGATTTCAATGAGCAAACCCTCTCGTATGCCAAACGCATGATTCACCAAGCGGCGGTGAAAAGCGGTAATCTCCCCAACTTCTGGTTCATCGAACAATCGGTCCACACACTGATCAAGCAGGCCGCGTCGAAAGGAGCAGATACCGAAAAGGATCGTTACGATCTGGTCTACTGCGCAGGTTTGTTCGATTACCTTTCTGATAAGGTATGCACCCGGCTGCTGGCGCTATTTTGCCAATGGGCGAGAATCGGGGGCACTGTACTCGTAACAAATGTACACCCATCCAATCCAAACCGATTTCAGATGGAACACATCGCGGAATGGTATCTCATATACCGAAGATCTGAAGAAATGGATAAGATCGCTCCTAAATGCGGGGAACGCAATATTTATCGGGATGAAAGTGGCGTCAATGTATTCATGGAAATGGTGAAATAAGAAAATGAGTGACGTACTAGCCATCGAAGACGCGTACCGCGGAGCGGTTCTCGCCAATCATCTCAAGTTCGCCAAAGTCGGTGCGGTACTCGCACTAGTGCTGATGCCGGCTGGGATCACCCTTGACCTTCTAATCTACCCAGATCGATTAGGAGATTTCTTTATCCTCCGAATGGCCTGCGATGCCGTCGTCGGCATAGCATACACTCTCTACTTTACAGATTTCGGCAAGAAATACACCCAACCCCTTACCCTTTTATGGGCGTGCCTGATCCAGGTAACACTAGCAACAATGATATTCCTCACCGAAGGTTCAATGTCCACCTACTACGCCGGATTGAACCTGGTCATCCTTGCTCTGGGTATCGTTCTACCGATCTCATTCATTGAATCGATCTTCGTTTGCAGCTTCACCGTCCTGATCTACTCTATTGCCTGCTACTTCCATCCGGATCAAATCACCGACATCAAGATCCTTTATAACAACCTTTACTTCATCGTTTTGACCAGCATCATCAGCACCACAGCCGTCTACTTCAACGAGCGACGACGCAAGAACGAGTTTTTCGCAAGCTATGCCTTAGGAACAAAAAACCAAGAGCTCGCCGAACTCGACCGCCTGAAATCGCAGTTCTTCGCCAACGTCTCCCACGAGCTGCGCACCCCGTTGACGCTGATTCTGTCCCCGATCCAGGAGCTGGTGGAACTGCGCAAGGATGTGCCGGAGACGATCCGCGAGCCGTTGAGGATCGCCCAGAGCAATGCCTATCGGCTGCTGCGCTTGGTCGACAATCTGCTGGAGATCATGCGCCTTGAGGAGGGGCCGGACAACCTGACCCGCGGGCCGGTGGAGCTGAACCGGGTCGTGGCCGAGCAGGCGGACGGGTTGGCCCACATCGCGGCCTCGAAGGGCGTGCGGCTGGAACGGGCGTTGGATGGGGAGCCATTGGTGATCGCCGGCGATACCGGCGCGCTGGAGCGGATCGTGGTCAATCTGCTCAACAATGCGGTGAAGTTCACCGACCGGGGGGATTGGGTCCGGGTGACGACGCGGCGCGAGGGTGACCACGCGGTCGTCACGGTGGCGGACGGCGGTATCGGCATCGCGGCGGAAGAGCTTCCCTACGTCTTCGATCGCTTCCGCCAGGCCGATGGCTCGACCACGCGACGCTACCAGGGGACCGGCCTGGGGCTCTCCCTGGTGAGGATGCTGGTGGATGAACTCGGTGGGCAGGTAACCGCCGAGAGCACGCCCGGGGTCGGCAGCACCTTTCGCGTGTCCCTCCCGCTGGTGGACCGGGACGAGCTGGAGGCGGACGACGCCACGCCGACGGTGCGGGGCGACGAGTTGGAGAGGCTTCATCAGCGGGCGGCCCGCTACGTGACCGGCAGCGACGGATGGGAGGAGAGCCCCTCCCCCGCCATCGCCGCCGGCAGTGCGGATGAGCGCGGGGGCGAACCGCCGCGGGTGCTGGTCATCGAAGACGACGAGAGCATGCGCCGCTATCTGAAGCGGGTCATGGAGGCCGAGGGCTTTCGCGTCGCCCTGGCCGCCGACGGCGAGGCCGGCATCCGGTCCGCCATCGAGCAGCAGCCGGCGTTGATCCTGCTGGACCTGATGATGCCGCGGGTCGACGGCTTCGAGGTCACCCGCCGGCTACGCGGCGAGGCGTCGCTCGGCAATACGCGGATCATCCTGATGACCGCCAAGGAGGGCAAGGCGATTCAGGTGCAGGCCCTGGAGGGGGGGGCGGACGACTTCGTGCCGAAGCCGTTCATGCTGCCGGAGCTGCGCGCGCGGGTGCGCAATCTGGTGGAGCGGCACCGGCTCTTCAATGAAGTGGAGAGCAAGAATCATCAACTCTCCACGGCCCTCCACGATCTGCACCGGGCCCAGGCCCAACTGATCCACTCGGAGAAGCTCAACGCCTTGGGCACGCTCGCGGCCGGCATGCTCCACGAGATCACCAATCCCCTCAACTTTACGACCTTGGCGCTCGGTGTGCTGAAGGACGATCCGCTCGTCATGGAGGACGAGGATCGGCGGGAGGCGGTCGCCGACATCGAGGATGGCATGGAGCGGATCGGTGACATCGTGGACGATCTCGGCACCTTCGCCCACCCTTCCGGCGAGGGCGTGGGCGCCACTTTTCCGGTGGAGAAGGCGGTGAGGGTCGCCATGAGGTCGACGAAGAGGGCGGCGGAGGGGATCGATGTGGTCACCGAGATCGCCCCTTGCCATACCGCCAGGGGCGCGCTATCCCACATCATCCAGGTGCTGATCAACCTGATCAGCAACGCCGCGAAGGCGATCCGCGAAGCGGACCGGGGAGCGGAAGGGGTGATCCGCGTGAGTTGCGAGCCCGTCGGCGAATCCCTGCGCTTTTCCGTATGGGACAACGGTACCGGGATTCCGCAGGAGCGGTTGTCGAAGGTCTTCGATCCCTTTTTCACCACCCGCGAGGTCGGCGAAGGGATGGGCATGGGATTGAGCGTCAGCCACACCATTGTCGAGAATCACGGCAGCGAGTTGCGCGTCGAGAGCGTCTGCGGCGAGTGGACGAGGTTCTCGTTCGACCTGCCGATCGGGGACCGATCTCCCGCGGTTCCACATCGAGTTTACGAAACGTAACGGCTCGTCACGGAACGAACCGCGGATTGACGCAGATCGGATTGAACCTTGCTCTGCGAAAATCTAGTCGTCCCCTCCCGCAACCGAGGTATCCGCATCCATGCAAAGCCCCATTGACTACCAACGCTTCGCCGTGCTCTTCGTCGATGACGAGGAGCCGGCGTTGCGCGTGTTCAAACGCTACTACTCCCGCGACCTGCGGGTCTTTACCGCGCCGAGCGTCGATGCCGCAACGGAGGTGCTGGAGGCCCACGGCGGGGAGATCGGCGTGCTGCTCACCGATCAGCGGATGCCGGGAAAGCCGGGCGTGGAGCTGCTCGACCGAGTGCGGGAGCACCACCCTGAAATCGTGCGCATCCTCACCACCGGCTATACCAACCTGCCGGAGACCATCGAAGCGGTCAATCGGGGAGAGATCCATCGTTACATCCCCAAGCCCTGGAAGCCGGAGCAGCTGTTGACGGAGCTGAAGCAGGCCCTGGAACTCTTCGCCCTGCGCCGCGAGCGGGACCTCCTGCTGGAGGAGAAGCTCAGCGTGCGCCAGCGGCAGGCCCAGACCGATCGCATGCGCGATCTGCTCACCATGATCGGCTCGCTGCATCGTCTGCGACGCTCCCGACCGGCGTTGCGGGCCTTCGTCACCCACCTGACCGACCTCGCCGCGGCCGTGCCGGGGACGGCGTCACGAGGATGGGAGCCGGAAGGGGCGTGGGAGACGACCCATCGGGAAACCGACAGCCTGTTCTGGCTGGGGCGCCATATCGCACGGCTACTCGACGGCGACTACGCGCTGGATGAGGAGATCGAGCCGCTGTCGACCCTGGAAGGCGTGTTCGAGCGGATCGATAGCGAGACCGAACGCCGCTTTCCCCCCACCCTGCCCGCCATCCGCGGAAACCGGGGGGCGTTCAGTACGCTCATCGGACTTCTGCTCCAGGAGGCGGAAAAAGTGCGCAGCGAGCCCTCGCCGGTGTTGGCCGCGGAGGAGGAGAACGACGGAATTCGCCTGACGGTCGACGTCCCCGGCCCGGTCTGCTTCCCCGCCGAGGGCTCCCTCCTCACTTCGGCGCCCCCTGGCATCGAGGCCACCGGCCGCCCGTTTCACGGCGACCTGTTTACCGCCTACCTCATCACCTATCACCTGGGGGGCGCGTTCAAGATCCGTTACGGGGACGGCTTGACCTATCAGGTGGAGCTGCCCGCCGATCCGCTCTCCGTCGAGGAGGAGGAGATGGAACCGGATTGGATGGATGAAGTTCTGGTTCGGTTCGAGGGCTGGGGCGAG
>NZ_BAAHXB010000109.1:0-18459 GCF_054657215.1 Endothiovibrio diazotrophicus | reverse complement strand
GAGTTATTCTTTCGCGGGCCCTTAGTGGAAGAGCGCGCGTGCGCGCCAATACTAAACATTCGAGGCCGACGGTGGCCACACCTTTCCGTTGGAGGAGGTGCTTGGAGCCGGCACGGCTCACTCAACACTAAACGTTCAACACCGGGAACCCCGCGGGGCCTCTATCGATGCAGGGCGTGTCAGAGATACCGCCGCCAATATTCCGGCCGCGGGTCCCGACAGCCGTGGGGCAGGTGTTGGTAGCGGTTGATGAAGATCTCGCGGGTGGCGGCCGGCTGCGGCATCTGGCAGCCGCGGTTGGCGCACTCGGTCTCCTCGGTGTAGTAGTAGAGGGCCCGCTTCAGCTTGGTGAGCAGGTTGGTCTCCAGGTGGAAACCGAGTTCGCTCAGCATCTCTTCGATCACCTGGAGGGAGAGGTGGCGCAGGTCGTAGCGCACGCCGATGCAGCGCTCGCCGATCAGCCGCACGCTCTCCATCCCTTCGATTCCATCCAGCAGCAGCAGGGCGGTGTGTGCCTGGTTGGGATCGGGGTGGAGGGCCGCGAAGCAGATCTCGCGCTGCTTGATCGCGCTGGCGTCGATTTCAGTCATACCGCAAAGCCTCGACCGAAAACCGGGTTTTTTCAATCAGGGATAGTACTGACGGATTTGCCTTTTGCGGCTGGAGTTATTTTCTGAGGCCCTAAGGGCCCATCCTATGGTTGGCCATATTGGCCGAGGGTGGCGCGGGGGTGGCCGGCGGGATCGCGATAGGTGGTGATCTTCCGGTAGCCGTGGACTCGGAGGAGCCCCGCCACCGCCTCGCCCTGATCGTAGCCGTGCTCCAGCAGCAGCCAGCCGCCGGGTTCGAGGTGGTCGCGGGCGCCAGCCACGATGTGGCGCAGGTCGTCGAGGCCGTCTGCGCCAGCGGTGAGTGCGGTGAGGGGCTCGAAGCGGACGTCGCCGCGGGTGATGTGGGGGTCGCCCTCCTCGACGTAGGGGGGGTTGCTGACGACCAGATCGAAGTTCCGCCCGGCCAGCGGCTCGAACCAGTTGCCGGCGAGGAATTCGACGTTGCCGAGGCCCAACCGCTCGCCGTTGCGCCGGGCTACCGCCAGGGCCTCCCGGGAGCGTTCCACCGCGACGATCCGCCAACGGGGGCGCTCCGTCGCCAGGGCGAGGGCGATCGCCCCGGAGCCGGTGCCCAGATCGGCCACCGACGCCGTCTCCGCGGGCAGCCGCGCGAGGGCCAGTTCCACCAGCAGTTCGGTCTCCGGCCGCGGGATCAAGGTGGCCGGCGACACCTCCAGCTCCAGGGACCAGAACCCCCGCCGTCCGGTGAGGTGGGCCACCGGCTCCCCCGCCTTGCGTCGCGCCACCAGCGCCCGGAACGCGGCCAACGCATCGCCGCCCACCTCCCGTTCCGGCCAGGTGTAGAGATGGGAGCGCCCCTTCCCCAGCACGTGGCAGAGCAGCAGTTGGGCATCCAGCTCGGCGCTGTCGGAGGCCTTCAGCTCGTCCCGCGCCCGGGCCAGTGCGTCGGCGATGGTGGTGGTCTTTTTGGACATGGGATGAAAAACGCGGAGAACGCAGAGACGCAGAGGACGCAGAGATTGGGGAAGGTCTTGGGAGGCCGTGCCGGGGCGTGGCGCCTTCCTTTCCGTGGGCGCCGATATTTAGCGTTGCGCCGCTTACCCCGTCAAGCCCTCTCACCTCTTCTCTGCGTTCTCTGCGTCTCTGCGTCCTCCGCGTCGATCATCCCAAGCTTGGTGCGCAGTACCCGAGGCCGCTTGCGGTCGGCGGTGGTTGGCGGCACCCTTGGGCCCCTTTGGATGAGCGTCGAGGTAGCCGCCGTGAAGATCGCCAGTTGGAACGTCAACTCCCTGAATGTCCGTCTGCCCCATCTGCTGGAGTGGTTGCGGCAAGAGCCGGTGGACATCCTCGGTCTCCAGGAGACCAAGCTGGTGGACGAGAAGTTTCCCCGCGAGGCGATCGAGGAGGCCGGCTACCACGTGCTGTTCAGTGGCCAGAAGACCTACAACGGGGTCGCCCTGCTCAGCCGGGAGCCGGCGCTCGAGCCGGTCACCGACCTGCCCGGTCTCGACGACCCCCAGCGCCGGGTGCTCGGCGCCACCGTCGGCGAGGTGCGTTTCCTCAATCTCTACGTCCCCAACGGCCAGGAGGTGGGCGCGGAGAAGTATGCCTACAAGCTGGAGTGGCTGGAGCGCTTGCAGGCCTACGTCGAGGAGCAAGTGCAGACCTACGAGCAACTGGTGGTGGTGGGCGATTTCAACATCGCTCCGGACGACCGCGACGTCCACGATCCCAAGGCGTGGGCCGGGCGCATCCTCTGCTCCGATCCGGAGCGGGAGGCGTTCCGCCGCTTGCTGGGGGCGGGGCTGAGCGACAGCTTCCGCCTGTTCGAGCAGGAGGAGAGGAGCTTCTCCTGGTGGGACTACCGGATGAACGGCTTCAAGCGCAACCTGGGGCTGCGCATCGACCACATCCTGGTGAGCGAGGCGCTGCGCGAGCGCTGTACCGCCAGCCGTATCGACAAGGTGCCGCGCGGCTGGGAGCGCCCCTCCGACCACGCCCCGGCGGTGGCGGAGTTCGCTTGAATCAGCGGGCCTCTTCGGCCTGCTCCTCCATGCGCTGGAGGAGTCCCGGTGCCTTCTCCGCCAGCAGTTCCTCGGTGCTCAGGTGGGCGATGGCGGCGGCGGCCTGCTCCTCGTCGCAGCGGCGCTCCCAGGCCAGTTGCTGGATGTAGTAGCCGCGCCAGGCGGCCAGATGTTCTTCGAAGCGTTGTCGGTTCATCGTCGGCTCTCCGGAAACGGTGGGCCATTATAGCGGCGCGGCGGCGGGGCCTTCTTCCCCGGTGGGGGTGCGCTTGTCGGGGCGGGCGGCGTAGCGGTCGATCGCCTCCAGCAGCCGCGCCTTGCGGATCGGCTTGGTGAGGTGGCCGTCGCAGCCCGCCTCCAGGCTGCGCGCCTCGTCGCCGTGCAGGGCGTGGGCGGTCAGGGCGACGATGGGGGTCGCCGGGAGACGCTGGCGCCGCTCCCGTTCACGAATCCGCCGGGTCGCCTCGTAGCCGTCCACCAGCGGCATCTGGATGTCCATCAGGATCAGGTCGTAGGCGTCGGCGGCGGCCTTGCGTACCGCCTCCTCCCCGTCGGTGGCGATCTCCAGCCGGTGGGGGGTGCGCTTGAGGTAGGTGGCGATCAGGGTGCGGTTGTCCTCGGAGTCCTCCACCAGCAGCAGCCGGGCGCCCGCGGAGGGCGGTGTCGGGGCGCTCCCGCCGGCGCCGGTCGGGAGGGCGGCGATCGGTGGTGCCTCCACCAGCGGCAGGGTGAAGGTGAAGCGGCTCCCCTCGCCGGGCCGGCTGTGGACGCCGATCTCGCCGCCCATCAGCTCCACCAGCCGCTTGCAGATGGCCAGCCCCAGGCCGCTGCCGCCGTAGCGGCGGGTGATCGAGGTGTCGGCCTGGGTGAAGTGGTCGAAGATCTGCTCGAGGTGCTCGGCGGCGATGCCGACCCCGCTGTCGGTGACCGTGAAGCGCAGGCGCTGCTCCGTCTCCAGCGCCAGGGTGACGCCGATCTCGCCCGCGTCGGTGAACTTGATGGCGTTGCCGATGAGGTTGATCAGCACCTGGAGCAGCCGCGTCGGATCGGCGCGGATCGCCGGCGGTACCCCCGGAGCGATGTGCAGGCTGAGCATCAGCCCCTTGTCGTGGACCCGCTCGCCGAGCACCGAGCAGATCTCGTCGAGCAGGTGGCGGGGGTCCACCGGGGCGTCGTGGAGCTCCAGCCTCCGGGCCTCGATCTTCGACAGGTCGAGGATGTTGTCGATCAGCCCGAGCAGGGTGTCGCCGGCCTTGCGCAGGAGCTGCACCTGGTGCCGCTGGTCGTCGCCCAGCGGGCCTTCCAGCAGCACGTCGGCCATGCCGATGACCACGTTCATCGGGGTGCGGATCTCGTGGCTCATGGTGGCGAGGAATTCGCTCTTGGCGCGGTTGGCGGCGTCGGCGGCGTTGCGCGCCTGCTCCAGGGCCCGCTCCACCTGCTTGCGCCGTTCCACCTCGTCGGAGAGGTGGTCGCGCGAGCGGGTGGTGGCGCGCAGCCGCTCGGCGACCCGGTTGAAGGCGTCGGCCACCTCGCCGATCTCGTCGCGCCGTTCCACCGCCAGCCGTCCCTGCGGGTCGTCGACGTCGAAGCGGGCGAGGGCCTCGCGCAGCCGCTGGATCGGGCCGAACACCCGCACCCCCCAGAAGCCCCAGACGCCGATCAGGATCACGCCGAGGATCGCCACCATGGCGTTCATCAGCCGCGCCACTTCGCCGGTGGTGCGGTTGTGGTCGCGGTGGACCCGTTCGGTGAGGATGGTGATCAGCCCGGCCATCAGCTGGGCACGGGTCTGCAGCAGCTCGCCGAGGCGCTCGCGCTGGCGGTCGAGGGTCGCGCGGGCGGCAGGCGTATCCCCCTTGCGTTGGTCCAGCACCGCCAGCCGGTCGAAGAAGCGGCCGATCTCCCGGTGGTGGCCGCGCAGTTCCTCCAGCGGCTCGCGCAGCAGCGGGGCGCCGGCGGTGCGAAGCCCTTCGAGCGACGCCTCAAGGGTGCGGTGTTTGTTGTGCCACTGGCGGGCGGCCCGCTCGGTGGGGTGGAGCAGGTAGTCGGCGGTGAGCGAGGAGAGCTGGAACACCTGCATGCCGATGTGGTCGAGGCGCCGCCCCTGTTCCAGCGTGTCGCGGTGGCTTCCCTCGAGGTCGAACAGCACCCCGCCGACGCCGGCGATGAGCAGCGTCGAGAGCAGCGTCCCGGCCATCAACAGGGTCTTGATCCGCATGGGGGCCTTAGAAAATACCGACCTTCTCCGGGGCGACCCGCCGCAGGGCGGGGAGGTAGAGGAGATCGAGGTAGTTGGGCAGGGTATCGCCGTCGACCAGTTTGCGGTCGATGGCCCAGCGGGCCTCGGATTCCATGGTGTTGAGCAGCGACTGGTTGAGGGTGACGTCGAAGTCGAGATCGCGCCAGACGGCGGCGACCACCGCTGGATTCATCTTCAGCCGCGCCGCCACCCGGGCGATCGATGGTTGGGGCTGGGCCCGCAGGCGCTGCACCGCCCGGATCAGGGCGCGCGTCACCTTCTCCAGCACCTGCGGGTGGTCGCGGGCGTAACCCTCCATCACCAGCGCGTTGAACGTCTCGATGTACGGGCGGTCGTGGGGCAGCAGGCGCACCGCCGGGCCGAAGCGTTGGCGGGCCAGGTGGATCCACGGCTCCCACATCGCCACCGCGTCCACCCGGCCGCGGATCAGCGCGTCGCCGGTCTCCTCCGGTGCGATGTGGATCACCTCCAGGCGGGCCGGGTCGACGCCGCTGAGCGCGGCCACCTCATCGAGGAAGAAGTGGGCGGAGGCGCCGGTGACCGTCCCCACCCGGTGGCCGGCCAGCCCCTCGATGGCGTCGATGCCGCTGTCGCTGCGGGTGAGCAGTTTGACGTCGTTGGTGGAGCTGACGAAGGTGCAGAAGAGGCGGAAGTCGCGGCGCTTGAAGCTGTTGAACATGGCTACGACCTCGGAGGAGGTGGCGATGTCGGCCTCGCCGTCGAACAGCATGCGGGCGGTGCGGTGGCCGCCGATCACTTCGTGCAGCCGCACCTCCAGTCCCTCGGCGGCGAAGTCGCCGTAGTCGTCGGCGAGCAGGAACGGTGCGGAGAGGGGGGTGACCGACACCGCCACGTTGACCGGCGGGGCGGGCCGCTCCTCGGCGCCGACGGCGACGGTGGCAAGGCTCAGGAGCGAAATCAACCAAACGATGAGAAGGTTTTTGTTCATCCGTGTCACGTAGTTATTGGGCGTCGGGAGACCAAGAAGTATATAGCCCACGGATGGTGGGGTGTCCCGACGGGGGGGCTCGAAGGGGGGGGCACGAAGGACGCGAAGGGAAGACAGTGTGCTCGACGGTGGCACTTCACTTCCCCGTAGGAGCGGCCCCAAGGCCGCGATGGGGACGCAGTGAGGTGTTTCATTTCGGCTGGCGGTGCGAGCGGAAGCGGCGTCATCGCGGCCTAAGGGCCCGCGAAAGAATAACTTCCTGTTTTGGGGCGTCGAGACGCCCGCCCGGCAAGGCGCGCAAAGGGGCGCATACTTGCCGTATGCAACCCTTTGCGCAACGCCGCCGGGCGGAGCGGATCGGCGTTCCAAAACAGGAAGTTATTCTTTCGCGGGCCCTTAGGGCCGCTCCTACAGGAGAGGTCTCGCCGGCCGTCGGCAATCAGGCGGCACGCGCGGGGGCCGCCGTGCCGAACCACCATGGCCTGCCCCCTCTTCCCCCCGGCGTAACACTACCCCGCCGCGGCGATGCGGAACTGGCCGACCAGGCCCTGCAGGCGGTCGCCGAGTCTGGCCAGCTGATGGCTGCACTCGTTGGCGTAGCCGGCGTTGCGGTCGGCCTCCTCGGCGTTGTGGGCGATGCGGCTGACCGAGGCGCCGACCTGTTCGCACACCGCGCTCTGCTCGGCCGCGGCGCCGGCGACCCGGTCGCCGATGGCGGCCACCTGGTCGATCACCGCGCGCAGCGCGTCGATGGAGTGGCGCGCCTCGCCGGAGCGGGCGGTGCCCTCGTCGGCCAGGGCGCGGTTGCGGTTGAGGTCTTCGACCAGGGCGGCGACGTCCCGCTGGAGGTTGTCGACGATGCCGCCGATCTCGGCGGTGGAGCCCTGGGTGCGGGCGGCCAGGGTGCGTACCTCGTCGGCCACCACGGCGAAGCCGCGGCCGTGTTCGCCGGCCCGCGCCGCCTCGATGGCGGCGTTGAGCGCCAGCAGGTTGGTCTGCTCGGCCACCGCGTCGATCACCTCCACCACCTCGCCGATCTTGCCGCTCTGCTCGGTCAGGGTCTCGATGTGGCCGGCGATGCGGGTGACCTCCCCGGCGAGGCGGTTCATCACCTGGATCGCCTCCAGGATCACCGCCGCGCTCTCGCCGAGGGAGGCCTCGGCGCGTTCGCTGGCGCTGCGCGCGGCGGCGCCGCTGGCGGCCACCTCGTTGGCCGAGCTGGCCAGCTGGCCCATGGCGGCGGCGGTCTCGTGGAGTTCCCGGCGCTGGACGCCGGCGGCCTCGCTGGCCTGCCCCGCCACCTCGGCGCTGCGCCCGGCGGAGTCGGTCAGTTCGCGGGTCGCCTCGGTGACCTCGCCGACGATCCGGTGAACCTTGCCGGCGAAGGCGTTGAAGGCGGCGCCGAGGGCGTCCAGTTCGTTGCGGCCGCGGTCGGGCAGCCGTGCGGTGAGGTCGCCGTCGCCCTCGGCGATGTCGCGCATCCGCCTCACCGCCTGTTCGATGGCGCGCACCACCCAGGCGCTCACCACGCCGTTGCCGAGGGCGAGCAGCAGGGTGAGGCCGAGGGCGGCGGCGAACAGCAGCTGCATGCGGGTGACGATGGCGGCGCGGCTCTCGATCACCTCCTGCTCGCCGGCGGCCACCGCCTTTTCGAGCTGCCCGATCAGCCCGTCCAGGGCCTGGCGGCTGGCGGTTCCCTCGGCGATCTGCTGCTGGGTGTTGCGCCACTCCTTGGGGTAGCGGGCGAGCAGCGAGCGCAGTTCGGCCAGCGGCTCCTCGACCTTCTCCTGCGCCTCGCCCGCGTCCTCCTCTTCGAGGCCGAGGGGGTCTTCCTCGACCGCCTCGGCGGTGACGGTGACGCCCAGCCGGGGCAGGGCGAGGAGCCGTTCGACCTGTTGGCCCATGGCGGTGACGGTGGCGTCGACCGCCTGGGCCAACTGCGGGTCGGCGGTGTCGACGAAGCGCCGGCGGACGGTGGCCAGGTGGTAGAGGGCGCCGCTCAGGCGCTGGGCGGCGGCGGCGTAGCGGAACGCTGCCGCGGGCTTTTTCTCCAGTCCGGCGGCGGCGTAGTCGGCGATCGACTCGATGCTGCCGAGGATCTCGCGCTCGGCGTTGCGCAGCAGTCCCTGGGTGTCGCCGGCCAGTTTGCCGGCGCCGCGGTAGCGTACCGTGAGCCCTTCGTGGAGGGCGTCCAGGGAGGGACGGATGCGGGCGACGGTGCCCTCGGGGAAGGCGGTGAGCTGCTCGTCGCGCAGCTCGCGGATACGGTTCTCGGCCGCCGACAGCTTCAGCGCGTCGCCGCTGGAGAGGTAGGCGTCCACCGAGTGGCGCAGGCCGATGGTGGCGGCCTCCTTGAAGCGGAAGAAGTCGAGGATCTGGCGGTAGGGGCGTTCCAGGCTGGTGAGTCCCCACTGGAGGGTGATCGCCGAGCCGATGGTGGCGGCGATCAGGGTTCCGGTCAGCAGCTGGGTGAGGGTTTTGATGCGCATGGCGGCTCCCTGTAGTCGTAATAATGGCGGAGTCTGCTGCCGATCCTTGGCATCGTGACAATTTGATAACGAAAAGATGACAGTTCTATTGCATTTTTGTTTCAGCGGGGTCAGCGCAAGGTCATTTTTTACGTTCAGCAGGTGGCTTCGTTCTGTCTCTCCGGAGGGGTTTTCCGGGCTTCATGGCCGGGGGGCGGTCGGCCCATAATGGACCCCCTTCTTCCCGAGGCCGAGCCCATGCCCCGTCTTTTTCCGCTGCTGCTGTTGCTGTTTCCACTCGTTGCCGTCGCCGCGCCGGCGCAGCGGATCGTCTCCCTGGCGCCCCACATCACCGAGCTGTTGTTCGCCGCCGGCGCGGGAACGAAGGTGGTGGGGGCGGTCGATTACAGCGACTACCCGGAGGCGGCGCGGGCGGTGCCGCGGGTGGGGGGGTACCGGCAGCTCGACCTGGAGGGGATCGTCGCCCTGCGGCCGGACCTGGTGGTGGGCTGGGACAGCGGCAATCCGCGGCCGCAACTGGAGCGGCTGGAGGCGCTGGGGCTGCACCTGATCACCGAGGACCCCCATCGGTTGGAGGATATTCCCGCGGCGGTGGAGCGGCTGGGGGCGCTGGCGGGGACCGACGAGGCGGCGCAGGCGGCGGCGGGCCGCTTCCGCGAGGAGTTGGCGCGGCTGCGCGCGCGCTACGGCGGGCGGCCGCCGGTGCGGGTCCTCTATCAGATCTGGGACCGGCCGCTGATGACGGTCAACGGCGAGCACCTGATCAGCGACGTGATCCGCCTGTGTGGCGGCGAGAACGTCTTCGCCGGGCTCTCCGCGCTGGCGCCGCAGCTGGATGTGGAGGCGGTGCTGGCAGCCGACCCGGAGGCGATCGCCGCCAGCGGCATGGACGAGGCGCGCCCGGAGTGGCTCGACATGTGGCGGGCGTGGCCGAAGCTGACGGCGACCGCCCGCGACAACCTCTTCTTCATCCCCCCGGACCTGATCCAGCGCCACACCCCGCGCATCCTGCAGGGGGCCGCCCGGCTGTGCGATCAGTTGGAGCAGGCGCGTTCGCGGCGCGGTGGGTGATGGGGAAGGGGCGGCGGCGCGCCTCCTCGCCACCCCCATCAGGCCTCTCCTTCATCCCCGCGCAGCTCCTTGGCCAGCTCCGTCTTGTTTTTCAGCCCCAGCTTGGCGTAGATGGCGTGGGCGTGCTTGTTGACCGTCGAGGCGGAGATCGCCAGTCGCCGGGCGATCGTTTTGTAGCTGGCGCCGTCGGCGAGCAGCCGGGCGACCTCGTCCTCCCGTTGGCTGAGGTGATCGACCGGGCCCGCTTCGCGTGCGGTCAGGTGGTGGATGTCGTCGAGGGTTTGGCGCTGCACGGTGATTCGCTGGCCGATGAAACGCCTGGCGCGCCGGTTCAGCAGGGCTTCGACGAGTGGCGTCGGGAGCTGCGCGCCGCTCCATTCGGGCCACTCCGCGCGCAACCGCTCGGTGAACCGGGGTTCGGCCTGATGCAGCACCCCTTGGTCATCGCACAAGGCGTTGCCGCACGCGGCGGTGCGTGGGGGAGGCAGCCGGTGCTGGACCATCCGCAACCGGTTGAGATCGGCGCTCTCCACCAGATGGGGGATCAGCAGTTCGAGGAGCAGCCGTTCCTGCGCCTCGAAGGGGGATGCCGACGCACCCCGGTAGAGACTGACGACGTTGAACAGTCCGGTGACCGGCTCCTTCATCGCCACCACCACGGCGTACTCGATATCGAACCGCCGGGAGTGCTGTTTGACCATCTCCATCTGCTCGCGTTCCCCCGGCGCGTAGACCTCGTCGATGAAGAAGGCGCGCCGGGGGTGTTGCAGCACCGCGGCGAGTATCCGGTCGTGGTGTTTGAAGCGTTCGTAGTTCTCCATGAAGTGGGGGGGCAGGTTCTGCAGGTGGACGCCGTGGATCACCAGTTCGCGCTCCGCCCCCATCGCCCACAGCGCGCGGTCGAAGGGGATCTCCGCGCGGGTCTGTTCCAACGCCCACCCCTTGAAGTGCGTCGCCCCGATCTCCCGGCTCCCATGGTGGAGCCGCAGCAGCAGCTCGCTCAGTCGATGGGCCCGTCTTTCGCTGATGTTCAGTGGCAATGTCCGCCCCTCCCGGTGGTGTTTGCGGCCCCGATTTTCCCGGTTGCCGGCCGGGAGTGCCAACGACATAGTCCATTCGATCCATAGATCGTCGCTATTTCCTGGAATATGGTATGGGAATCCCTCCGAATTCAGGGCTCCCGCCATGCGACGTCTGCTGTTTCTTCTCGTTCTGATCGCCTCGTGGTCCGGCGCCGTCGATGCGATGCAGCCCGACATCCGTCTCAACGGTTCCGACGGGCCCTTGGTGGGGCTCCCCGACCTGCCCCTGGAGCTGAGCATCTCCCTCGACAGCGAGGGTTTGCAGGGCGACGCGGTGGAGTGGTGGCTGGCGGCGGAGACCCCGGCCGGCTGGTTCTCCTACACTGCGGCGCAAGGGTGGGTGCCCGGGGTGGTTCCGGCGCTGGCGATGGCGCCGGTGAGCGTGGTGCCGGTGACGCTGCCGCTCCCCTCGCCGCTGCCGCAGGGCGAGTACCGCTTCCATTTCGGTCTCGATGAGGCGGTCGACGGCACGCCGGCGCCGGCCTGGCTCGACAGCGTCAGCCTGTCGGTGGTGGGGGAGGATGCGCTGCCGCCCTCCTTCCCCGGCATCGCCCGGGTCACCGCCACCGGCACCGACCGTTTCGACCTGAGCTGGCGTCCCGCCTCCGACAACCATACCGCGGAGGGGGAGCTGCTCTATGAGATCCACGCCGATCCGGCGGCGGGGTTCACCCCCGATGCGGCGACGCTGGTGCAGACGGTGCGCGGTGAGCTGAGCGCGACGGTCACCGGCCTCGCCCCCGCCACCACCTATCAGGTGCTGGTGGTGGCGGTGGACGGTGACGGCAACCGTAGCGTCGAGCGGGACTACGAGACGGTTACCACCCTCGACGTCGAGAGCCGGCGGGGGAGCGGGGTGGCGGTCTACCTGCCGGAGGCGTTGGGACTGCCGGAGCCGGAGCAGAGCGGTTCCACCTTCACCTTCGATCTGAGCGGCGGCGACGTGGCGGCGCCCGACGTCGGCGAGCTGCTGGTCGGTCCGCAGGGCGGGACGGGGTACCTGCGGCGGGTGGTCTCGGCGACCAAGAGCGGCGGGCGGATGATGGTGGAGACCGCGGCCGGTTCGCTCAGCGAGGGGTTGGAGGAGGGGAGCGTCGACCATCTCCAGCGCCTCTTCGACGTGGCCGAGGGGAGTGCCGCGGGCAGCTCCGCCCGGTTGCGCGTCAGCCGTCGCGGCCGGGGCGCGGGGAGCGTGGCGCGGATGGAGTGGCGCGACGGCGGGCTGGTCGCCGAGCAGCGCGAGGGCGCCGCGTCGGTGCCCGGACTCCGGCTCACCCCGCAGGACGGCGGGCGCTACCGGCTCGACCTCGGCGAGGCGCCGGGGGCCGGGCGGGAGGTGGAGCAGCAGGTCAGTTTCGAGCTCACCCCCTCGTTCGAGCCCGGCCTGAGTACCCGTCTGGTGTGGGGCAGCGGCGGCACCCTGCGCCGCGGCGAGGTGATCGCCCGCGGCAAGCTGTCGCTGGACGCCGAGGCGACCTACCGCCTCACCGCCGGGGCGGCCTACAACCCGGAGCCGGTGGAGCTCTTCTCGCGCACCTTCCGCAGCACCTACCTGGTGGGCACGGTGCCGGTCTATCAGGAGGTGATCCTCTCGGTGAAGGCGCAGGCGAGCGCCGCCACCAGCGCCAACGTCACCGCCACCGCCTCCGCTCACGCCGCCACCACGCTCTCCTTCGGCGTCCGTTACAACGCCTCGCTACGTCAGTGGCAGGCGGTCTCCGACCAGACCTACGAGAAGTCGCTGACCACCCGGCTGACCGCCAAGGGGGGCGCCACCGCCGAGGTACGGTTGATCCCGGATATCACGGTGAAGTTCTACAAGGCGCTCTCCGCCGGCCTCTCGGTAGAGCCCTATCTGCGCGGCGAGGCGGCGGTGGAGGCGGCGGCGTCGAGCGAGGGGGTCGCGGCGGAGTTGACCCGCTTCGAGTTCGCCCTCGGCGTGGAGTGTTTCGCCCACGCCGATCTCAACGTGGTGGTGGCCAACATCACCATCCTCGACCATCGGCGGGTCTGCGGCCCGCCGTCGGAGGAGGATGACGGCTGGTCGGTGGCAATCGACGAATATCCGCTGTTCGATCTGCCCCAGCTCACCCTGTTGCCGATCACCTCCACCGCCGCGGGACGACCGGTGGCGCTCACCCTGAAGGTGGTCGACGGGACCAACAACCCGTTCGATCTCGGCTCCCTCCAGTGGGCGGTGACCCCCGAGCCGGGGGAGGCGGTACGGCTCACTGCCGACCAGCGGCAGGCCGACGGCAGCCGCCTGCTCCAGGCGGAATTCGTCGGTTGCACCGCCGAGCCCTACACCGTTACCGCCTCCGGCTACGGCCGGCTCGGCGCCATCGCCACCCGCACCGTATCGGGCACCGCGTCGGTCACCGCGGGGAGCTGCGGCCCGCTGGCCCGTGCCACCATCGCCCCGCTGTTCGGTGCCGCGCCGCTCACCGTGGAACTCGACGCGGGTGAATCCACCGTTCCCGGCGGCGGCACCCCGACCTTCCACTGGTCGGCCGATGGCGACCGCGAGGCCGACACCGCCCAGGCGAGATTCACCTTCGACACCGTCGGCAACTATCGGATCCAACTGACGGTGGGGGACGGCAGCGGTGAGGTGGATACGCTGGAGGAGACGGTCACCGTGGCCAACTGCCGCTACCTGATTCGTCCTCTCAGACAGGATTCGCGGGGGCTGGATCTCGAAACGAGTGTCAACACCTGGGATTCCTACACCCTGTTTTGGCGGGTCTGCGCATGGACCGGGAGCCGTGGCGGCGAGGCTGCCCGCAGCACCTACTGGTCTTCCACCCCGGTCGAAGGGAGCCCTCCCGCCCAGTGGGGGAGCCGCGCCAGCGCCGAGCATCTGAGCGAAGTGAAAGACGGTGAGGTGCTTCAGGACCTCACCTACTATTGGGACGATACCGTCGCCTATTACGGCGACCATTCCGAGCCGGTCACCCCTGTCTTCCAGTGGGTTCGTCCGGACGACGCAGGGTGCCACTGGACCAGCATCGGCAGCGACACCGAGTGCCGGGCGGAGGCCCTCAACTCGATGGCCAACCGCCCCGAATTGGATCTCTCCAGGCCCTGGTGCATCCCCTACGCCACTTTTGATCGGTTCGGAGGACAGGGGGGCGGTCGCTACAGTGACCTGCCGATGGTTTTTCCGATCTGCGACGAGGAGCGGTCCGCCTTTGTCGACAACCGGTTCGGCGAGTTGTGCCTGAGCTATCCCGATGAGGCGCGGTGCGGGGCCTTCGAACGCTACTGCGGCAACTACCCGGACGACGAGACCTGTGCGGCGATGGCGCTCCAGCAACAGCAGTTCTGCGACAACGTTCAGTCCCAGACCTATCCCGCTGCCGCCAACCTCGAGGCCTGTGCCGATCCGGCGGCGCGGTGGTCGTGGGGGCTGTGATGTTGGAGCGGTGTTTCGACCGTCGGGCGTTTGCCCGCTTCATCCCGTCGTTTTCCGCCAGCGCCTTCAGGTGGAACTCGGGGTAAGGGCGGGGTGGTGAGCGCTCATTCGCCGGCCCACTCCGCGCGCTTGGCGATTAGCTGATCGAGCCCCTGGAGGAGGATCGGTGCGGGGTGGAGGAAACGCTCGCCGTCGAGGGGGACGATGCGGGTGGCGCCCTGGATCGGCGGGAGCGCGCACTGCTTCGCCCCCGGCCGTTCGAAGAGGAAGATCACCTGCGGGTTCAGCTCCCCGATCAGTCGCTCCAGTCCCTCGCCCGGTTCGCTCCAGTGGAGCCGCTCGGCGGTCTCGACCACGCTGAAGCCGGCGCTGGTGAAGAGGTCGTAGAGCCAGGTGTCGCGGCCGAAGCTGTAGGGGCGGCCGGTGCAGGCGGAGAGCAGCAGCGCGCGTTTTCCGCCGGCGGCCACCGCGGCGGCCTTGGCGCGCCAGGCGCCGCGGAAGGCGGCGGCGCGTCCCGCCGGGTCGCTCAGGCCGGCCGCGGCGGCGATGGTGCGCAGGTTCTCCTCCACCTGGGCCATGGAGTGGAAACCGTCCAGGCGGTAGGCGTGGGTGCCCGGCGGGGTGAGTGCCTGCACGCGCTCCTCCGGGGTCCAGTCGGAGGTGAACCAGAGCGCAGGTTCGAGGAGCGCCAAGGCCTCGCCGTCGGGGTCGAGGACGCCGCCGGTGCGCGGCCGGTCGAGGGTGTCGTAGCGGCTGGTGCCGACGATGCAGTCACTGAGGCCGAGCCAGGCGAGGGTGTGGGTGAGGTAGGGGGATTGGCTGACGATGGCGGGGCAGTCGGCCGGCGGTCCCTCCGCCGCCGCGCCCGCCCCAGCCCCCCACAGGAGGGCGATGAGGGCGAGCGCCGGGAGAGGGCGGTCACTGCGCATAGCGGATCGCCACGAACAGTTCGGCGCCGGGCTGGTTGTAGGTGTTGACCGTCTGGTAGTCGCGATCGAGGGCGTTGCTCAGGGTGGCCTGGAGGCTCCACTGCTTGTCCAGCCGGTAGCCGGCGCGCAGGTCGAGCAGGGCGTATCCGCCGAGGCGGGTGAGGTTGGCGGCGTCGTCGAAGCGGCGGCCCTGGTAGAACAGGGTGGCGCCGGCCGACAGCGCGCCGAAGTCGCGGTCGAGGTCGAGCCGCAGGGTGTGGTCGGCGCGGCGGCGCAGGCGGTTGTCGCTGTCGCGGTCGCGCGGATCGAGCAGCGTCAGCTGGCCGTGGCTGCGCCAGCCGGCGAAGGTGCCGCGCAGCTCCAGTTCGACGCCGTCGATGCGCGCGCGGGAGGTGTTTTGCGGCACCCAGTTGCCGCTGGCGTCGGGGGCCCAGTCGATCAGCTCGTCGATGCGGCTGTGGAAGGCGTGGAGCGACCACTCGCCCCAGCCGGGAGTGGCGGTGAGGCCGGCCTCGACGGTGGCCGACTCCTCGGGGCGGAGATTGGGGTTGCCGCTGCCGGGCCAGTAGAGCTGGTTGAGGGTGGGGGCCTTGAAGGCGGTGCCGGCGGAGGCGGTGAGACGCAGGCCGCGGTCGATGCGGTAGCCCCACGCGAGGTTGCCGGTGGTGTGGCCGCCGAACTGCTCGTTGTCGTCGTGACGCAGGGCGGTGAGCAGGTCGTGGTCGCCGCGGTTCCATTGGTACTGGGCGAACAGCGAGTGGTTGTCGCGCCGGTCGACGGTGTAGGCGGTGTCGCCTTCGGCCTGGTCGCGGTACCAGTCGAGGCCGAGGGTGAGGAGATCGTCGTCGTCCACGGTGAGGTCGTTCTGCCAGGTGATCTGGTGGCGGCGGGTGTCGATGGTGGAGTAGTGGGCGCCGTGGTCGAACTGCTCGCTCCGGTCGAGGTTGCGGGCCAGTTGGAGGCTGCTCTGCCAGCGCTCGCCGAGGGGCAGGCGGAGGTCGAAGGCCATCACCTGCTGGACCACGTCGCTCTCGTCGGGGGCGCCGTCATATTCGTTGTCGCCGTCGGCGTGGAGCAGGGTGAAGCCGAGCCGGCCGCCCCGCTCGAGGTCGTGGCCGAGGCTCAGCGAGAGGGCGTCGTTGCGGTAGCCGTCGCGATCCGGTTCGTCCACCGCGTACCAGCCGGTGGTGGGCTGGCGGGCGTCGATGCCGTCGGTGCCCTGGTGGCTGGCGGCCACCGCGTAGTCGAGTCCGCCCTGGCGTCCGGAGAGGGCGGCGCGGGCCTCCACCCGCTGGTGGCTGCCGATCCCGGCGGCGGCGTCGAAATGGCGCTCACCGCCGCCGCGGCGGGTGAAGATCTGCACCACGCCGCCGATGGCGTCCGAGCCGTAGAGGGCGGCGTGGGGGCCGCGCACCACCTCGATACGGTCGATCAGGCCCAGCGGCAGGTCCTGCCAGGCGGGGGTGCCGGTGGTGGCGGAGCCGACCCGCACGCCGTCGATCAGCAGCAGGGTGTGGCCGGCGCCGGTGCCGCGCAGGTAGAGGCCGGTGGGCTTGCCGGGGCCGCCGCTGTTGGTCAGGTCGATGCCGGCCAGGCCGCGCAGTAGTTGGATGAGGTCGCGGGCGCCACTCGTCTCGATGGCCGGGCGGTCGATGACCGTCACCGGGGCGAGGGCCTGGTCGGCGGTGATTGGGGTGCGGGTGGCGGTGACCACCATCACCGGCACCGATTCGGCAGCCAGCGGGGTGACGACGGGCAGGGTGAGCAGGGTCAGCCCGGCGAATGCCGGGGAACGGTTCTTCACGGTCTTCTCTCCACAACAGGGTCCGCGCGCACCCGCGCGGAGGTATTCGGGGCGTGACGGGAGAGAAGAGGCGGGTGGGACGAGGCCGGAGGCGGCCGCACACCGGCCGCCTCCGCCCTCCGCGGTACGCCGTGGCAGCCTCAGGCCGGTCTCCGGGCTGGTGAGCGGGAGCGCGTCCCGGGCCGAGCCGCCTTCCCACGCGCGTGCGCAGTGGCGTGTTGGCTCGCCCTTGACTCACTTACCGTTGCGGGGGCAGCGCCGGAATTGTCGCAGCGGGCGACGCACCGGCTTCCCGTTTCATCCCGGGCGGAGGAACCGTCCGGGACACCTGAAGCGGCGGGGAGTTTGGGGGGGAGGGGGAGGGGTGTCAAGCGGGTGAAAACGAAAAAACGCGGCCGAGGCCGCGTTCTGTGCGATAGGGCGTAACGCGCCGGAGCGCTATTTGGCGTCGTCCGGCTTCGCTTCCTCCGCCTTCTTCATGCGCGCCGCCATCTCCTGCTTGCGCTCCTCCAGCATCTTGCGGTGTTCGGCGCGGTAGCGGTCGATGGTCGCCTGCATCTCGGCGAACTGCTGCTCCTGCCACTCCTTCATCTGCTGGTGGCGCTCCTCCATCTGCTTGCGCCGTTCGGCGAACCGCGCCTCCATCTGCTTCTGCTGTTGCTCGTAGAACTTGCGCAGGGACTCCGCGCGGCGGTCGAGGATCATCCGGTATTCGTCGGCGGAGTAGGCGGTGGTCGGCGGCGGCAGCGGGGGTTGGTAGCCATTGTTCCCGTCAGTGGCCGGGGTGCCCCGGCCCGGTCCGCTCATCCCGGGGCCCATCCCCATTCCAGGCCCCATTCCCCGTCCCGGCCCCATGCCGCGACCCATTCCATAGCCGGGGCCGTAGCCCGGACCGTACCCTGGACCGTAACCGTATCCGTATCCGGGAGCGGCGGTCTGGGGAATGGCGGATGGGGTGGAGGTCTCCTGCGCACCGGCGGGGGTGGCGGTGCAGGCGAAGGCGATGGCCGCGGCGACGACCAGTGGGCTGCTCTTCTTCATTAGCTGACTCCTCAAGGGGGTTCGAGGTGGGTACGATCCGTCCGCCGTGGAGCATAACAAATGCGCTTGGAAATACCACCGGCGGAAGGTGGCTACCCGTCGTCCCGCAGCGCCTCCCAGCGGTTGTGGATCAGGCAGAACAGATCGGCGGTGCGCTCCGCGTCGTAGATCGCCGAATGGGCCGCGTTGGAATCCCACGGGAGACCGGCGGCGGCGGCGATGCGGGCGAGCACCGTCTGCCCGTAGAACAGCCCGCCGAGGGTGGCGGTGTCGAAGCTGCTGAAGGGGTGGAACGGGTTGCGCTTGATCTTGGTGCGCTCCACCGCGGCGTTGAAGAAGCCGAGGTCGAAGATCGGGTTGTGGGCGACCATCACCGCGCGGTTGCAGCCCTGCTCCTTCACCTCGGCGCGGATCGGTTTGAGCAGGGCGTTGAGCGCCTGCCGCTCGGGCAGCGCGCCGCGAAACGGGTGGTAGGGGTCGATGCCGGTGAACTCCAGTGCCTTGGGGTCGAGTTCCGCACCGTCGAAGGGCTCGATGTGGAAGGCATGGGTCTCGAAGCGGTGGAGGCGGCCCTGGTCGTCCAGCCGCACGATCACCGCCGCCACCTCCAGCAGGGCGTGGCGCCGGGGGTCGAAGCCGGCGGTCTCCAGGTCCACCACCACCGGCAGGAAGCCGCGAAAGCGTGCCGCCATCGGGCTCTTCTGTTTGCCGCCGTTCATGGCAACGAGGATAGCGGATTCAGCCTCGGCCTGCCTCTTACCCACAAATCGGCCATCAGTGAGTCGCTGGGCGGTCAGCCGCAAGGCGCGCTCTCGCCGGG
>NZ_BAAHXB010000108.1:0-18886 GCF_054657215.1 Endothiovibrio diazotrophicus | reverse complement strand
TGAGAAGAAAGCCTGCGTGGAACCCGGCACATACCCCGCGAGAGCAGGACGCGGTAGCGGGGACGGCCGCCTTTCCACGCCCGCTTGCCGCCCTCCTCCATTTCCGCTTCTCCCGGCCCGCTCCTCGCGCTACGCTCTGCCGGTCCCGCCGGGGCGTTACAACAACAAAGGAGCAGGAACATGAAGGGCTTTCCGTGGTTGCTTGTCGCATCGCTGTTGCTGGTTCCGGGAGCGCCGCTATGGGCGAGCACCCCGGCCGACGGCACCTTCACCGCGACCCGGGTCTGCGAGGCCTACGTCTCCAAGAACCGCATGACCAACCCCGACCATACGATGGTGTTGGTCGGTCACGCCTATCCGGTGCTGGAGGTGAACCGCGCCCGTGACCCGGACTGGTTCCGCCTGCGGATCGCTGGGGCCAATCCTTCAGAACGCTGGGTGAGCGGGGAGTGTGGCACGGCCGAGGTGAAGGGGGCCGAGGCTGCTCGCCCCGACAGCGGCGGTGGGGCGCCGCCGGTCTGTGATATCGCCGGCGAGGCCGACGGCTACGTCTTCGCGGTGAGCTGGCAACCCGCCTTCTGCGCCACCCACCGCGACCAGCCGGAGTGCCGGATTACCGATCCCGACAGCTATCAGGCGAAGAACTTCACCCTCCACGGCCTGTGGCCCAACAAGGGGGCCTGCGGCACCCGCTACGGCTGGTGCGGCGAGCAGAAGCCGATCTCCGGGGACTTCTGCCAGTATCCGCCGCTGGAGATGGTCGATGGGGTGCGCAGGGAGCTGGGCCGGGTCATGCCCAGCGCGGCAGCCGGCTCCTGTCTCCAGCGCCACGAGTGGTACAAGCACGGCACCTGCCAGCGGCTGTTCACCGATGACGGCTACTTTGCCGTGGCGGTCACCTTCACCGAGCAGTTCAACGACGCCGGGGTAGGCGCCTTCATGGCGGCCAACGTGGGGAAGGAGGTGGGTGTTGCCGATTTCCGCGCGGTTGTGGACGGCGGCCTGGGTAGCGGGGCCAGCGAGCGGCTGCACCTCACCTGCAAGGGGGGGGATCTGGTGGATGTCTACATGAGCTTGCCGCAGCAGGTGATCGGCGCGTCGTTGGGCGAGCTGCTGGCACAGGGGGGCGGCTCGTTCAGCTCCAACTGCGGGGCGCGGTTCCGCATCGATCCCATCAATGATTGATTTTCCGGCGGCGGGCAAACCGGCGGCCCACGGCCGCCGGTTTGCCCGCCGCCGGAAAATCAATAGAGGGTGTGGATCGTAGGGTGTGCCGAGGGACGAGGCGCACCATTCCAGAGGTCTTTGGACGTGGGGTTCGGTGGCTCCGTTCGGCCGGTGCGCCTCCTATCGTCGGCACACCCTACGGGGGCGGATAGACCGATGGGTTATGGCGGTGTCGTCAGGGCGAAATCGTCGATGGGGTCGAAATTGTTCACCTGACGATGGCGGGCGGCGGGGTCGGGGGTGCCGTCGCGCACCAGCCAGCAGGTGGCCATTCCCGCCTCGCGGGCGGCGTCGAGTTCTTCGACGATGTCGGAGAGGAACAGGATCTCGCCCGCGGGCAGGCCGATCTCCGCGGTGATCGCCCGGTAGGCGTCCGCTTCGCGCTTGCCGCCGATGCGGGTGTCGAAGTAGCCGGAGAAGAGCGGGGTGAGGTCGCCGGCGTCGCTGTGGCCGAAGAGCAGCTTCTGGGCGTGGACCGAGCCGGAGGAGTAGACGTAGAGGGCGAGCCCCGCGGCGTGCCAGCGGCGCAGCCCCGCCACCGCATCGGGGTAGATGTGGCCGGTGAAGTCGCCGTCGCGGTAGCCCGCCTGCCAGATGAGCCCCTGGAGCGCCTTCAGCGGGGTGATCTTGCGGTCTTCGTCGATCCAGCGAACCATCGCCTCCGCTACCGCCGTGGCGTCGGCCTGCGGCTGGCCCATCTCGTTCCGTGCATCGTCGAGCAGTGCCGCCACTTCCGGTTCGCCGCCGTGTGCGGCGACGAAGTCGGCGAGCCGCTCGCGGGCATAGGGGAAGAGGGTCTCCTTGACGAAGGAGAGCGAGGAGGTGGTGCCCTCGATGTCGGTGACGACGGCGCGGATCATGCCGCCGCCTCCAGGAAACGGTCGTAGCTGGGGAAGCGTGCGGCGATGCCGCTGCCGGTGAAATCCGCCACCCAGCCGTCGGCGACGGTGAAGAAGCGGATGCACTTGAAATCGGGCGCCTCGCCCATGTCGAACCAGTGGGTGGTGCCGGCGGGGACGCTGATCAGGTCCCCCGCCTCGCACAACACCAGATAGACCACGTCATTGACGTGGAGGTAGAAGAGCCCCTTGCCGTCGACGAAGAAGCGCACCTCGAAGTCGGCATGGACGTGCTCGGCGAGGAACTTCTCCCGCAGCTCGGCAGCCTGGGGGTGGCCGGGGCGCAGCGAGACCACGTCGACCGACTGGAAGCCGTACTCGGCGTTGAGCGCGTCGACCGGCTCGCGGTAGGCGGCCAGCACCTCCTCCTGGTTGGCCTCCGGGGAGAGCGGCCGGTCGGCGGACCACGCCTCGAAGCGCACCCCCAGCGCGCCCAGGGCGGCGCCGATGGCGGCGTGGTCGGTGACCGGCTCGCCGCTGCGGTGGCCGGCCTCGTCAAAGATCTCCAGTCGCGACATGTCGGTTCTCCGTTTGGGTTCGTAACTAAACGCAGAGGACGCAAAGAGCGCAGAGATCGCGGAGGAGAGGACTTTGCGTTCTCTGCGCTCTTTGCGTTCTCCGCGTTGAAGTGCCCAACGCTATTTGAGGCACAAAGTCTTCCATTCGCATTCGAAGAGGAATTCGAAGGCTTCGACGTGGCGCAGGGTCTCGGCGACGTCGCGGCCCCAGGTGTAGAGGCCGTGGCCGGCGATCAGGTAGCCGTGGACGTCGCTGTGGCGGTCGAGGTGTTCTTCCACCTGGGCCGAGAGGCGCTTGATGTCCTGGTCGTTGGGGAAGATCGGCACGGTGATGGCGCCTTCGTGGGTGGTCACTCCCGGGAACGCCTTGAGCAGCTCGTAGTCGGCCAGGTAGAGGGCCTCGCTGCGCACCCGGGTGAGCACCGTGGCGTTGACCGAGTGGGTGTGGAGCACCGCGCCCACCGCGGGCCAGCGGCGGTAGAGGGCGAGGTGCAGGCCGGTCTCGGCCGAGGAGCGCAGTCCCGGTTGGAGGGGGGTGCCGTCGGCCTCGACGGTCATCAGGTCGTTGACGGTGAGCCGTCCCTTGTGGCGGCCGGAAACGGTGATGGCGATGGTGCCGTCGTCGCGGCGGGCGGAGAAGTTGCCGCTGGTGGCCGGCACCCAGCCGCGGGAGAAGAGAAATCGCCCCGCCTCGACCAGCGCCTGTTCCGGTGAATCGCTCATCTGCTGTTTTCCCAAGGGCCAAACTGCCCCCATTTTAGCTCGGGCAGGTCGGTTTGGTTCGGGAATTTTAAGGCTCTGGAAGGAGACGCGGAGGACGCAAAGACGCAGAGAGCGCAGAGAAGAATAGCCATTGGTCTTTCTTTACTCTTTGTTTTCTCCGCGTTCTCTGCGTCTCTGCGTCCTCCGCGTTTTTCATCACAAGTCTGGAAGGACTCACCCGCCGTAGGTGTAGAAGTACTCCCAGTCGCCGCCGCTGATCTCGCGCAGGGTGCGCAGCAGCTCTTCGGAGGGGACCGCCTCGCCCTCGAAGACCCCCCACACGGCGAGTGCCAAGCGGCCGAAGCCGGCGGAGTGGCGCCACTTCATGGCGGGTGGTTCGATCGGCTCGCCACAATGCGGGCAGGGGTGGCGGTAGCCGACGTCGGCCTGCCAGGCGGCCAGTGCCGCCTGCCAGTCGTCGATCCAGCCGCGGCAGCGGGGGCAGCGCGGGCGCTTCACCCCCTCCTCGCCGAGAAAACGCGTCTCCGCATAGGGGCCGCGCAGCTCCAGATGGCAGAAGTCGCCGCCGTCGCCCCGTTCGGCGTCCGCCGCGGGCGGCTCGAAGAGCACCGCCGGCGAGCAGCCGAGAAAGGTGACCGCACGCATGAACGCCTCTCCCGGCAGGTGGTGCTCGGCGCCGCGGAAGGGGAACGGGGCGCCGATCACACCGGCGCGGTGCAGGTGGTCGAGGAGGGCGTCGCCGGCGGGCGGCTCGGCGGCGGGGTTCTTCGGGTGGAGGATCAGTTTGTAGGCCTTCATGGGGCGGGGATTGTACCGGAGGGGCGGGTGGCGCCAATAACCATTTCGTTGAAATGGTTTATCAAAGGAAAAAGGGAGACTACACTTAGGACAAGATTTCCGAACAGGCGGGTGTTCCGCCGCGCACGAGGCGAGACGAAAATGGACATCGCGAGCGTTCAAGGCAGCAATCTGTTCAGCCAGATGGGGGTGCCGCGTGGAAGCAACGGTCCCCTGGGCGAGCAGCCCAACGAGGTAAGTCAGGCGCTCGCCGCGCCGCCGCAGACGGTGGCTCCGCCTCCGGGCGGGGTGGTCGCCACCGCGGAGAGCGGCAATCCCGGCGGAGACGGCAATGGCCGTGGCGACGGGGACCGCGACGACGGCTCCTCCCAGGGCTACGGTGCCGGGACCTACGGCGCCGGTGGGGCCAGTGCCGGTCAGTCGCTGCCTGGCGGGTTGCTCGACGTTACCGCCTGACCGATTTACGAAGTCGGAAAGGGGCGCCTCCGGAAGGGGGCGCCCCTTTTTTTATTTTGATCCCCCACGGTCACTCGTCGCCGTCGGGTGGTTTTTTCGGCTATGTCCGAGATAGAGAGCTGTTGCGAGTTCCTCGAATGCGGGAGCGGCTAAGGACCCGCGAAAGAATAACTTCCTGTTTTGGAACGCCGATCCGCTCCGCCCGGCGGCGTTGCGCAAAGGGTTGCATACAACGAGTATGCGCCCCTTTGCGTGCCTTGCCGGACGGGCGTCTCGACGCCCCAAAACAGGAAGTTATTCTTTCGCGGGCCCTAAGGGGGCCGCTCCCGCAACGAACCGAAGTGCTGGCCACCAATCGCAACAGCTAACCCAGGCATCGCCATATTTCACCCACCAAAAAAGGGGTTGCGGCGTAGGCCGTAACCCCTTTTTTGTTTGGTGTGGTGGGCGGTACTGGGATTGAACCAGTGACCCCTGCCGTGTGAAGGCAGTGCTCTCCCGCTGAGCTAACCGCCCGATATTCGGGAGGCGGTATTCTAGGGGCAGCGGCGGTGGACGTCAATGGATTGTTTCGGGTCAAAGGTGAAAGGCAAAAGGTTAAAGGGCCTTCGTTCAACACCATCCGCTCGTCGAAGCCGTAGAGGCTGAAAGCAGAGGGGGCAGATTGGCACGACCCCTCTTCCCTTTAACCTTTGACCTTTCGCCCTTGACCTGAAAAAAACGGCGAATCCTCCGGCGCCTTCACAACGAAGACCATGGGATGGTCAAAGTCGGGTCATTTGCCCCGCTGGCTGCGTGATCTCCCGCCGTAGTGGATTTGTGTAGGCGTTCAACCCTCTGTTTTGTAAGGGATGCCCGATTGGCATCTCCGTTGCTCTCCCTCGGGATCGGCCCGCCGGGGTATCCCGGTTCGGCCATTGACCGTGACTGTCCCCGGAGTTCAACGACCGATGTATCGCAAGCGCCCCGTTGCCCAGGCCGTGCTGGCCGCCTCCCTCTCCTCACTCTCGTTCGTCCCGTTCGCCGCCGCCGAGGATCTCGGCGTGATCCGGGTGGAGTCCTCGACCATCGACGACCGGCTGCTCGACCGCCGGCAGGAGCCCTCCAGCATCGCCGTCATCGGCGGCGAGGCGGTGGACGATGCCCACGCTGAGAACATCCAGCAGATGCTCCAGTCGGTGCCCGGCATCACCACCGAGTGGCAGAGTGGCGATTCGCTGAAGATCCACATCCGCGGGGTGGAGAACCAGCGCTACATGGGCGAGAAGCCCGGCGTGGCGGTGGTGATCGATGGCGTGCCGGTGTTCGAGCGCACCGGCCGGGTCAACATCGATCTGGACAACATCGAGTCGATCCGGGTGGTCAAGGGGGGCGCCTCCTATCTCTTCGGCGAGGATGCGCTCTCCGGCGCGGTGATCATCACCACCAAGCGCGGCGCCAAGAACGCCGGTTTCAAGGCGGCGGCCGAGGCGGGCTCGTTCAACTACCGCAAAGGGCTGCTGCGCGCCGGCTACGCCGCGGAGAAGTGGGCCGGCCACCTCCAGGCCTCCCATCGTGGCACCGACGCCTACCACTTCCAGTCCGAGTCCGAGGCGGACTACCTCAACGGCAAGTTCCAGTATTACCTGGACGACGTCAGCGATCTCACCTTCGGTTTCGAGCTCTCCGACCGCGCCAAGGACAGCCACGGCACCGTCACCGGCGTCACCCAGGCGGCCACCGATCCGCAGAGTTACAACGGCCAGGACTACGCGCGCAAGTTCGCGGTGGAGCTGGCCAAGACCTATCTCACCTACAACCGCGAGCTGGCGGACGGCGGCAACCTGATGGTCAACGCCTACCGCTTCTCCGACGACACCGACTTCGTCTCCGCCCCCCAGCGCTACGACGCCAGCGGGGCGGCGGTGAACGACGTCGATGCCTACACCAGCGGCAACGACTACGCCCAGGTGCAGCAGGGGCTGAAGCTGGAGTGGCGTTCGGGCATCGACCGGCTGGGCTGGATGGCCGGCGCCGACCTGCGCGACAACGCTTACGACAACCGGGTCACCAATCTGGTGGATTACCGCACCTCTCCCTCCTCCCGCTCGCCGCTCTACCGCGCCGGCGCGGTGGTCTCCGACAATCGCACCGAGGAGGTGATGCAGGCGCTCTACGGCGAGCTGAAGTGGAACCCGCTGCAGGCGTGGACCTTCACCCTCAACGGCCGTCATGACGTCATCGACCTGGACTACCACGACCACCTGAGCGCGCTGGACCTCTCCAAGCGATTCGGCGTCGACTCCTGGCGCCTCGGCGGCAACTATCAGTTGAATGGGGAGACCAGCCTGTTCGCCAACCTCTCCACCGGCTTCCGCGCCCCCACCGTGGAGCAGCTCTTCGCCGGCACCATCAGCCCCACCGGCGACACCGCCGCCAACCCCGACCTCCATCCGGAGGAGGCGCTCAACCGGGAGATCGGCGTGCGCAGCGCCTTCGAATTCGCCGGCCGTCGCCACAGTGTCGAGGCGGCGCTGTTCCAGATCGACCGCGACGACTTCATCCTCAACGCCGCCGGCCAGTATTCGATCCCCGGCGGCGGAGTGCTCGATCAGTACCGGAACATCGGCGGTGCGCGGAACCGCGGCCTGGAGCTGGCGATCAACAGCGACCCGCAGCGGGAGTGGGCCTGGGATGTCGCCTACACCTATCTGGATACCGAGTTCACCCGCTACGACAACTTCAACCTGATCCTCGGCAACCGCTACTTCCGGCCCACCCTGGTGCCGATGAACCTCACCGGCAACGAGCTGCCGCGGGCGCCCCACCAGCACCTCAATCTGTCGCTCAAATGGCGGGCGACGCCGAAGTTGCGCCTCACCGGCGAGATCGACGCCGTTTCCGACTACTGGGCCGACGAGATGAACGTGGTGAAGATCGACGGCCACGCGGTGTTCAATCTGCTCGCCAACTACGACTACCGGGACGGCGCGGCGCGCCGCTGGTCGTGGTTCGCCCGCGTCGACAATCTGTTCGACCGCCGCTACTACAACACCGCCCGCGGCCACTACGACAGCGACGGCAACGGCACCTATGACGCCGAGGACATCTCCATCGTGGTCAATCCGGGGCGCACCCTGACCGCGGGCGTGTCGGTGTCGTTCTGAGAGGTATCGGGTAACCCGAAAGATCGAGTGTTATGAAAAGAGTGACTTCCTTGATGCTGTTGGCGCTGACGCTGTCGGTGCAGGCCGCACCCGGCGGCCCGCCCGCGGCCACCGCCCACCGCCACGGCGGGGGCGGTCACCCCTGGGTGTTGTTCGACATGGAGCAGGCGGAGGTGTCCCTGTGGACCTCCGACCTGCGTACCCTGGAGGTGCTCTTCGACGGCCACTGGGCGCACCTGCCGAAGAGCGGCGTGGACAACTACCACGCCGCGGTGGCGGTGCAGCGCAGCGCCCGCCTCTCCCGTTCGGTGGTGCGTTACCTGTTCCGCCAGGGCCGCCCCAGCGGCCACAGCCCGCGGGAGCTGCTGGCCGAGCACAAGGCGCCCCTGGAGCTGGTCCCCGATCCCCTGCCGCGGGAGCACTACCGCTACTACGGCGGCGAGGCGTGGGGCTTCCTGCTGCGCCTCTACGGCAAGCCGGTGGCCGACACCGAGGTGCGCCTGCGCACCCTCAACGGCAGCGATCTCACCGCCCGCACCGACGGCGCCGGGCGGGTCCGCTTCACCCTGCCCGACGACTTTCCGCGGGTGCTCCCGGGGCGGCGCGCCAACCCGGCGGTGCCTTTCGCGCTGAGTGCCGCCACGGCGACGGACGGGGTGCGCTACGAGACCACCCTGCAGGGGGACTACGCCCCCAATCCGGGCCACTGGCGCTCCACGGAGTGGGGCGCGGCGACCCTCGGCGCCGGACTCCTCGCCGGGCTGTTGATCACCGCCGTCGGCCGCCGCCGGGAGGGCGCGAAATGAATCCGCTGAAGAACCTCTCGGTGCTGCGCAAGCTGGTGCAACTGGCCAGCTTCCTGCTCCTGGTCTACGGGTCGGTATGGGTCGGCTACTACACCGCCGACAAGCTGAGCAACGCCTTCCCGGTGCTCACCTGCGCCTACGACTTCCAGAACGCCGACTACTGCGTGTTGATCCCCTTCCAGCACCAACTGGACCACCGCGTCGGCGGGGTGCTCGCCGCCGGCGGCGAGGTGGCCCGCGCCCTGCTGCCGACGGTGATCAGCCTGCTCACCTTCCTGGCGCTGTTCGTCTTTCTCAACAAGGCGTTCTGCGGCTGGGTCTGCCCGCTGGGCTTTTTCCAGGAGGTGGTCCACATGGTCGGTCAGAAGCTCGGCCTGCAACGCAGCGAGAGCCTGCCGGCGCGGCTGGTGGCGCGGCTGCGGCCGGTGAAGTGGCTGATGCTGACGCTGCTGGTGTTCCTCTTCCCCCTGCTCACCGGCATGGGCTATCTCAACCACGACCTGGGTTCGCCCTATTGCAGCATCTGTCCGAGCCGCATCCTCACCACCCTGGCGGTGGGGGATACCCGCCAGCTCTACGTCGACAGCTCCAGCACCACCCACTTGGTGCTGTCGCTGACCGCCGACTTCCTGTTCGGCCTGATGGTCGCCTTCGCCCTCACTGTGCGCCAGCCGTTCTGCCGCATCTGTCCGCTGCTGGCGCTGCATGCGACCTTCCGCAAACTCGGCTTCGCCCGCCTGGTGAAGCACGCCACGCCGCGCTGCGAGCGCTGCGGGCTGTGCGCCAAGGCGTGTCCCATGGACATCCGCGAGATCCACACCGAGATGGAGCGGCATGATGTCACCTTCGCCGACTGCACCCTGTGCGGGCGCTGCGTGGAGTTCTGTCCGGAGAAGGACGTGTTGCAGCTCAAGTACACGGTGCTGCCGCTGTTCCGCGCCGATCCGGCCTATTTCAAGGGGCGCAAGAAGGCGCAGACCCGGTGGGAGAAGCGCAGTCTGCTCGGGTTGTTGCGGGGGCGGTGGTGAAAGGTGCGATCGTTGGCCGGTAGGAGCGGCCCCCAGGCCGCGATTCTTTCCGACCATCGCGGCCTGGGGGTCGCTCCTACAGGCCAACGAGCCGTCCTCTCGTTTCCACGCTCTGCGTGGAAACGTTTTTTTCTCCGAGGCTCTGCGTGGAAACGTTTTTTTCTTCGAGGCTCTGCGTGGAAACGTTTTTTCTTCGAGGCTCTGCGTCATGTCGAACGAAGGCACCAGAATGTGGTCGTTTTGCCTGACGTGAGGACGCAGAGCGTCCAAGGTGGCCGGTTACGACGCGGAGCGTCGTAACCAGAAGTCACCAGAAGTCAACCCGATACCCGACACCCGACCATGAACGAACCCCTTACCCTCGCCGGCGCCCTGCTCCTCGGCCTCAGCTTCGGCGCCGGCCCGTGCAACGTCTCCTGCCTGCCGTTCCTCGGCCCGGTGTTTCTCGCCCGCGGCGGCGGCGTGCGCACCGCCGCGGGGGTGGTGCTGCCGTTCTCGGCGGGGCGGCTGAGCGGCTACTCGCTGCTCGGTCTGGTGGCCGGCTGGTTGGGGGAGAACATCGCCCCGTGGGTGGCGTCGGGCGCCTTGCGGCTGGTGGCGGGTGGCGCCGCGGTGGCGGTCGGTCTGCTGCTGTGGCACCGCGCCGGGCGCGGGGCGTGTGGCGCGGGTGCGGCGGGGGAGCGGCCGCTGCTCCCGGTCCGCCGGGCGCTGCCCGGCGGACTCTTCCTGATGGGGCTGGGGATGGCCTTGAATCCCTGCGCCCCCCTGGGTATCGTCCTGGTGGCCGCCGCGACCACCGCCAGTGCGGCGGCCGGCCTCACCCTCGGGGCCGGTTTCGGCATCGGCGCGGTGGTGGTGCCGGCGCTGCTCTTCGGCTACGGCGTCGCCCACCTCGGCGGCCAGCTGAAACGCCAGCTCGCCCACTGGCGCCGTCCCCTGGAGCGCGCCTCCGCCGCCCTGCTGATCCTCCTCGGCGTGGCCACTGCGTTCGGCTGGGTCTCCGTTTGAGGTGGGCACTGGGAACGCAGAGGACGCAAAGACGCGGAGATCGCAGAGAAGAATTTCTATTGAAGGGGATATTCGTCGGACGGGTACCGCCCCGATACGGCAAAAACCGCCAACCGTCGTTCCTCTTCTCTGCGTTCTCTGCGTCTTTGCGTCCTCTGCGTCGAATTCGTGAAGTCGGGTAGAACCAATGACCTTTGAAGAGCTGTTTACCAAGGGCGGGCCGGTGGTCTGGATCCTGGCCGGTTACTCGGCCATGGCGTTGACCATCGTCATCGAGCGCTACATCCACTTCCTGCGCATGGGGCGGGCGAGCGACGGCGTCGAGGGCGCGCGGGGCCCCGAGGGGGCGGTGGTGCGCGAGATCGAGCGCGCCGCGAGCGCGGGGGTGAGGGACCTCTCGCGGGTCGCCAGCCGGGTGATCGCCGATGAGCTGAAGCGCATGGAGTGGGGGCTGCGCACCCTCGGCGTGCTCGGCAACACCGCCCCGCTGCTCGGCCTGTTCGGCACCATCACCGGCATGATCAAGGCGTTCATGGTGATCGAGCAGGCCGGCGGCAAGGTGGACGCCCAGGCGCTCGCCGGCGGCATCTGGGAGGCGATGATCACCACCGGGGTGGGGCTGGCGGTGGCCATTCCGGTGCTGATCCTGCTGCACCTGCTGGAGGGCCGGGTGGAGAGCCGACTGCACGCCATGCACCGCTGCGCCGGCCTGCTGCTGGAGCGCTATCCCGGCCAGGGCGGGCTGCGCGACGAGCCCCACGGACCCCACTACGAAAGCCTTGGCGACATGGCTTGAGAGCCGATGTTGGACGCAGAGAACGCAAAGACGCAGAGAGCGCAGAGAAGAGTGATGAATGTGTTGAATGGTGGCGGGGCTGTGCGGGGCAGAGCCCGTATCGAGCACAATGAATTTCTTCTCTGCGATCTCTGCGTCTCTGCGTTCTCCGCGTCGATCATCCCAGGCTGAACCGATCCACCATGAAGACCGTCTACCGCCGCCGTTCCAGCTTCGGGCTCAACCTGACGCCGCTGATCGATATCGTCTTTCTGCTGCTGGTCTTCTTCATGCTCACCGCCCACTTCGTGCGCGACGAGAGCGTCGCCGTGGAGCTGCCGCAGGCGCGCTCCGGTGAGGCGGTGGAGGAGGACGTCGGGCCGTTGGTGGTGACCCTTGACGGTGAAGGGAAGATCCGCCTCGGTGAGCGGGAGGTGGCGCCGGATCGGCTGGAGGCGGTGCTGCGCGCCGAACTCCAGGGGCGCGACAATCGCGAGGTGCGGCTGCGCGGCGACCGCGGCGCCGATCTCGGTGTCGCGGTGCAGGTGATGGACGCCGCGCGGCTGGCCGGCGCCGCGTCGTTCGACATCGTCACGGAGCGGCCGTGAGGGGGACCGCCGCGCCGATCCGGCTGGCCGCGCTGCTGCTCTCCCTGGGGGCCCACGGTGCGGTGTTCTACCACTTCGCCGACCGCCCGCTGACCAGCGGCGGGGCGCCGCAGCAGGGCGAACTGAGCCGGGTCACCCTGCGCTTCGCCCCCGAGCCGGAGGAAGCGGAGGCGGAGCCTGAGGCGGCGCCGGAGCCGGTGTTGGAACCTGATCCCGAGCCGGAGCCGGAACCGCCACCTCCGCCACCGCCCAAGCCGAAACCGAAGCCCGCACCCAAGCCGAAGCCCAAGCCCACCCCCAAGCCCAAGCCCAAGCCGCCGAAGGTGGCACGTCCCACGCCGGCGCCCAAGCCGGCCGCTGCCGCGGTCCAGGCGGCACCGGCACCCGCGCCGGTGGCGGCGGCGGCGCCCCGCGCCGCCGATCCCGCCCTGCGCGAGGCCTATCTGGCCCGGCTGCTCGCCTACATTGAGGGATTCAAGGAGTACCCGCGGATCGCCCGGCGGCGGCGTATCGAGGGTCGGGTCGACGTTGCCTTCCGGTTGACCGCCCGGGGTGGCGTCGAGGCGCTCACCGTGGCGGGTGGCCACCGCTCCCTGCGCCAGGCGGCGCGGGAGGCGGTGGAACGCGCGGCGCCGCTGCCGCGCCCGGCTTCCGGCAGCGGTGTGGAGCTACCGCTGACGGTGCGCTACGCGATGGAGTTCCGGTTGCGCTGAAACTGCGTGGGCCGTCCGGAAAATCAAGAGGTTCTGGTTACGACGCTCCGCGTCGTAACCGGCCGCCTTGGACGCTCTGCGTCCTGATCCGCTTGCGGTGCTTGCGGATGCGGTGGAGCCGACGCGGAGCGTCCAGGGGACGCGCCTCGGTCGCGTAGAGGCCGGGTTACCACACGGAGCGTGGCAACCCGGGGCAAGGTGCGCCAGGGGCTGGCCCCCTGCACCGTGTGCAGGGGGAGGGCGGCAGCGTGCGGGTCACCGCCAGCCTCGGGGTGGTGCAGTACGACGGTCGGGAGGCGCTGGACGAGCTGGTGACGCGTGCCGACCAGGCGCTTTACCGGGCCAAGGGGGAGGGACGCAACCGGGTCGCCTCTGAACGGCGCGAACCCCCTCCGCAGGCGATCAAACGGGCGGTCGGCGATTGAGGCTTCGGCGCCTGACAGGCTCTGGAGAATCACCCCTCTCCGACGACGAAGGTGCGCTTCAGCAGCCGTTTCATCCGCTCCACGTAGCGCTCCGTCGACCAGCCGCACTCGATGGTCAACTGTTCCCAGTTGTGCAGCGAGACCATCGTCCACAACAGTTCGGTCGCCTCGTCGGGGGGCCACTCCGAGGCGAGCCGACCCTCCCCCGCCAGGGTCTCGATGGCCTGTCGACAGACGTCGCGTAGCGTGCCCATGCAGCCGTTCCAGGCCGCGGCCGCCGCCTCATCGCAATCCCGCGTTTCGAGCAACGCCTTGGCCAGCCCGTAGATCTCCGGAATGTAGTTTCCCCACACCTCGACGCACGCCTCCAGCAGCTCCACGCCGGAGGTGGCCGTGTGGAATCGCTGCAACCGTTCGCCGAGCCCCTTGACCTCGTCCACGTAGTGGACGGTGGCGCTGACCAGCTCCACCCGCGATGCGAAGTGCAGGTAGAGCGCCTGGCGGGAGACCCCCGCCGCCTCGGCGATGGCGCCCATGCTCACCTTCCGACCGCGCTCGCGCTCCATCAGGTGCCACGTCGCTTCGAGGATGCGGGTCCGAGTATCGCTGTTTTTTCTTGACATGCTGTAAACCTCAGGCCAGTCTTTACATGCTGTCAATTGACAGCATGTAAAGTCAATTTGTCCGATCAACGGAGGGCGAGCGCATGAAGGTTGTTATCTTCGGAGCAACGGGCGGTACCGGCCGCCAACTGGTGGTCCAGGCCCTGGAGGGGGGGCACGAGGTCACGGCCTTCGTCCGTCGCGCGGATGGAGTGGACCAGCGGCACGAGCGGTTGAGTCTGGTCGTGGGGGACGTGCTGGACCCCTCGGCGGTGGCGCGGGCGCTGGAGGGGCAGCAGGCGGTGCTCTGCGCGCTGGGTAAGCCCAGCGTGCTAGACGGCACGGAGCTGCGCTCGAGGGGCACGGAAAACATCGTCCGCGGGATGGAGCGGGCGGGGGTGGGGCGGCTGGTCTGCCAGTCTGCCCTCGGCACCGGCGACAGCCGGGGACTGCTGCCCCTCCACTACCGGTGGCTGATCGCGCCGCTGTTGATGGGGCGGCTCTACCGGGACCACCTGCTGCAGGAGCGGTGTATCCGCGACAGCCGTCTGGCGTGGGTGATCGTGCGTCCGGGCGTGCTGACGGACGGCGAGCGCAGCGGCGGCTATCGGCACGGCGTATCGCCGGAGCCGGGGTTGCAGGCGAAGGTCTCCAGGGCGGATGCGGCGGAATTCATGCTGAGCCAGCTGTCCGACGACCGCTACCTCGGGAAGGCGCCTTATCTGTCGTATTGATAGGATGAGCGCGACGCTCACCCTGAGACCCCCTTCATGACCCTGATCGACCTCCTCGGCACCGCCGCCGGGACCTTCACCACCATCGCCTTCGTGCCGCAGGTGGTGAAGACCTGGCGCACCCGCTCGGGCGAGGACATCTCCAACGGCGTGACCCTGGTTTTGGCGTTGGCGGTTATCGTGCTGAAATACCGCTACCGTTCGGGCCGCGTTGGCGGTGGGGGCGACAAGGCGTGGAACTCCGGCGGTTGACGTCGATGGGGGACAGGCGCTGGATGGGGCTGTCCAACAATCAATTCAGGAGCGGATCTTGACTACCAGTACAGCGAACAATGCCCCGATGATCTATGCAAGGACGGCAGGGGGGTTGTACCTCATCATCATCGTATGCGGTATCTTCGGCGAGGCCTTCGTTCGATCCAGTCTGGTCGTGCCGGGGGATGCGAGTGCCACCGCCGGCAACATCCTGGCATCACCGTCGTTGTTTCGGCTCGGCTTTGTCGCCGATTCCGTCATGCTGTTGGCTACATGATCCCCTTGATCGCGGAGCTTTCATTTTGTTTGTGGCTTATGGTGAAGGGGGTAAGGGTGCAAGGGGAAGGGACGCGGAAAGGGTAAGTTACTCGGTTTCCTGGCGCTCGACGTTCAGGGTCGCCCAATAGCCGTGCCATTGCGCTCGATCGTGCTCCTCGCGGACCATATGTACCGCGCTGAATAGCCACATGCCGTTTCCAATCGAGGGGAAACGCGCCTCTCCACTTCGATCGGTGCGTGCGCTCAGCGTTTCCTCCGGCGCTCCCTTGCGTATCCCCGTCACCAGCGCTCCGGCCAGCGGTTTCCCCTCGAAGTGGAGCCGGAACGGCGTCTCTCCTCCCGGCGGCGTCGTAGGTCCCATCGTCAGATCGAGGTCACACTCACTGTGCGCCGCCGCCGCCGCGTTCCCGTCGGCCTCCCGGGTGACCACCAGCGCCTTGGCGCAGCGGGTGTCGTACTCGCCCGCGTCGCGCCCCGTCTCGCCCAACGCCTGCCGCAGACCGATGATCCGTTCCAGTCCTCGCGCCTTCAGGAAGGCCTCGAACTCCTCCGCGCCGATGGCGGTGAACTCGGGCCGGCTCCAGTACAGGAGGGTGTAGGCGCCGTCGTCGGCGGCCTTGAAGTAGCCGGCGGGGTCATCGCCCATCGATCCGCTGACCGGGCGTTCCCGGTCGCCGTGGCGGACGGTGAAGCGTTGGATGTGGGGGGCGATGCGTGGCCAGCTCTCGCCGCTGAAAGGGTCGCCGAGGCGCAGGGTCACCCGTACCATCTCGCCCGCCGCGGGGCGGAAGGGGGCGGGTTCGAGCCACAGGTCGTGGGCGGCGAGCGGCGGGAGATACAGGGCGGCGAGGAGTGCGGCCGCCAGTCGGCGGCGGCGGGGCGATGGGGAGGGGGCTCGATCCACTATGTTACGCTCTCGTGCGGTCTGGCAACGGCTCAGGTGGGTGATGGACGGAGAAGGCTTGCGCAGGGGTGGCCCGCGGTCACCGGGGTCGATTGTAGCGTTCGCGCTGTTGCTGTGGCTGCTTCCGCTTGCCGCATCGGCCCACAAGCTGGTCCCGGCGGTGGTCGAGGTGCAGCTCGCGCCGGGGGGGAACGCGGCGGTCGCCATGACCCTCAACCTGGAGGCGCTGTTGGCGGGGATCCGGCCGCTGCATGCCGATACCGACCAGGCGCCGGAGCGGGTCCGCTACGATACGTTGCGCGGCGCCTCGCCGCAGGCGCTGGAGGAGGTATTGCGGGGGCGGCTCGGCGATCTGCTGGCGGGGATCGAGTTCCGCTTCGGCCAGCGGCGGGTGGCGCCGGAGTTCCGCTCGGTGGAGATCCCTCCGGTGGGTGATATCCGCGTCGCGCGCAAGAGTACGCTGCATTTCTCGCTCCCCGTGCCGCCGGGGGCGGAGGGGTTCCGTTTCCGCCTCGATCCCCGTTTCGGCAACTGCGTGTTGCGCCTCTCCACCCCGGAGAGGGGGGAGCCGGTGGCCCACTGGCTCACCGACGGCGAGGCGAGTCCGCCGTTCGCCGTCGACGCCCCTTACCGGGAGATGAGCCGGCTGCGCACGCTGGGGCGCTACCTGCCGCTGGGCTTCACCCACATCCTGCCGTTGGGTCTTGACCATATCCTCTTCGTGCTCGGGCTGTTCCTGCTGACCATCCACCTGCGCCCGGTGCTCTGGCAGGTGACCGCCTTCACCGTCGCCCACACCATCACCCTGGCGCTCACCGTGCTCGGTTACCTCTCCCTTCCCTCGACCGTCGTCGAGCCGCTGATCGCCGCCTCCATCGTCTATATCGGGGCGGAGAACGTCGTTACCCGCACCGTTCACTGGCACCGGGTGATCGTCATCTTCCTCTTCGGCCTGCTCCACGGCATGGGCTTCGCCGGCGTGCTGCGCGAGGGGGGCATCCCGCCGGGGCAGTTCGTCAGCGCGCTGATCAGCTTCAATGTCGGCGTGGAGCTGGGTCAATTGACGGTGATCGCCATCGCCTTCGCCGCGGTGGGCTACTGGTTCCGGGAGCGGCCGTGGTACCGGCGGCGGGTGGTCATCCCGTTCTCGTTGGTGATCGCGGCGGTGGGGCTGTACTGGACGGTGACCCGGATCGGCTGACGGGGCACCTGTTCCGCCTTCGGCCTCTCCGGGTGTCCACGCTATCCGGCTCCGAAACGGGGCGATCGTGCTGGCGTTTCCGGTCCTCTGCGCGGTGGTGCTCCAGTCCATCCGCGTCGGGGGCGTCGACTTCATTCTCGCGGGCTACGGCCTGTCGTTCCTCTTTTTCGGCGTAGCGGCGTTTTCCGGGATGGCGTGTCAGCGGCGGTGAGTGGACCCGGCGGCTGCGCTCGTTCGTCGACCGGGTGACCGGACATCCGGGAGGCGGTTGACTGGTGCGATGCGTATCGCGGCATGTCTCTGTCGAGGCCATTTGAGGCTATTATCACGATCTATCAGGCTTCTATTTGGAATTGGTGGAGGATGTTCGATGAGACTGATCGCACTGCTCGTGGCATTACTGGTAGGGGGGCTCCTGATTTACAAACGGATGGGGCCCGCGCCGGTTGGGCAGGAGCCATCGGTGCAGACAGGCTCCGATGTGCAGCCGCCCGGAATTCCTACGGATCCCGGAGAGATCAAACAGTTCCAACAGGATATGAACGAGTACATGAAGGAGGTGGAGGAAAAAAGGGCGGCTGCCATCGAGAAAGCGACGTCACAGTGAGTGCGTGTAATTCGAGTTCCGCGCAATGCAGCCCGGTTGAATCCGGCCTGGTGTTCTACAGGGCAGCGTAAGGTCCGGTTCAGTCTCCGGATGCTTGTCTGGCTCCTCGGCGAGCCTTGCCGCCGCCGGCTTTGGGGGACTGGCTAAAAGACGTCGATCGGTTCGTTGAGAAAGGTCTTTTTACGGACTATATTTGGTCTACTGATTGCCGTGTTTCGAGTGTTGCCGATGAAATATTCCACCCAAATCAAACCCATCAGCTACCTCAAGGCTCACGCGGCCGACCTGATCCGCGGATTGCAGACGGACCCGGAGCCGCTGGTGATCACCCAGAACGGCGAGGCGAAGGCGGTGTTGCAGGGGATCGAGAGCTACGAGCAGACCCAGGAGACCCTGGCGCTGCTCAAGATCCTGGCGCTGGGCAGCCGGCAGGTGGAGGAGGGGCGGGTCGCGCCGCTTGCCGATTCGGTGAAGCGGATCAGGGCGAAGCGGGGGCGCTGAGGGTGGCGCTCGAGGTGCTGCTCACCGAGGACGCGGAGCGGGACCTCGATGAAATCCACGGCTATATCTTTGACCATGACTCCCTCGAGGCTGCCGATTACGCCCTCGACCGAATCGTCGTTACCCTGGAGTCCCTATCGGAGTTGCCGCGAAGGGGCAACCACCCCGATGAGCTGCTGGCGCTCGGTATCCGCGAGTATCGGGAGGTCTTCTTCAAACCCTATCGGATGATCTACCGGGTGATCGGTTCGCAGGTTTTCGTTTATTTGATTGCCGACGGGCGCCGTGACATGCAATCGTTGTTGCAGAGAAGACTGCTGGTTGGATAGGAGCATGTAGGATGGGCAAAGCGTAGCGTGCCCATCACCCCACTACGGAGTGAGCCCCATGGAGTTTCGCCGGGCCCGAACCGAAGGCGCCACCTACTTCTTCACCGTCGTCGCCGAACACCGGCGTCCACTCCTGGTGGAGAACGTCGAGCGGCTCCGCAAGGCTTTTCGCGTCGTTCGCGCCAAGCGTCCTTTCACCATCGACGCCGTAGTTGTCCTTCCCGATCATCTCCATTCGTTATGGACCCTCCCCGAGGGTGACAGCGATTATGCAGGCCGCTGGATGGCGATCAAGCGAAACTTTTCCAGCGGCCTTCCCGCTATGCCATCGACGGCCTCCCAGG
>NZ_BAAHXB010000107.1:0-19157 GCF_054657215.1 Endothiovibrio diazotrophicus | reverse complement strand
AGAGCCACTACCGGACTTTCGGAATGGCAGGCCTCAGCCGTCGGAACGGGACTCGAAACCCCACCCCCGCTGCCTCCGTTCGCGTCGCGGCGGTAGCCGCGACCTACGAGCCCGTGGCAGGCACGTTTTTCGAGCCGCCGTCGCGGCGGGAGTAGACGACAAAGACCGGCAAGCACCTTTCAACGGCGTGTTTTCGACGAGCGGACGGGAGGAAGGCTGAGCAGCACTACGCTCAGTGACGGAGGGGGAGTCAGACGCGGGTGGTGAATGCCTTCTCGATGTAGTCGACATAGTCGGGAAAAATATCCCGATGGAGGGTCCAGCAGGCGTAGTCGCGGGTGTAGTTGAAGCCGCGGGTGGTCAGCACCTCGGCGTGCTCGGGATCGACCATCACCACGCAGAAGGGAAACCCCTCCCGGCGGTAGGCGAGACGGGCGTACTCGGCCAACGCGGTCACCGTGTGGGGCTCCCACTGCCAGGCGTGGATGGTGCAGCGGTTGGTCACCTCGCTCAGATTGAGGCCGAAGGAGCTGAACTCCAGCGATGCACCGCCGAGGACCGTGCCGTTGACCTCGGCGACGACGAAACGCCGCTCACGCCGCAAGCGGTGCCGCGCATAGAGCCGTTGAATGCTCTCCAGTCCCCGCTCCTCCGGCGCACCGTCCTCGGCGAGGAACTCGGCCAGGGAGCCGCGGGCGGCCAGATGGCCCTGGAGCATCTGCAAATCCGGTTCCTCCGCGGGGCGGATGGAGAGGCCGATATCCGCCTCGTCGCCCCGGGAAGTCGGTGAGTTCAAGTAAGCGTAGCGATTCAGGATGGAGCGGTTGCGGTCCTCGACCCGCCGCGCGAAGACCCCGGCGATCCGATCAGGAAAGCTCTTCGAGGGCTGAAAATAGGCTCGCATCCAGCGAACTCCATCGAGCTGGTTGAGCATGTTCACCGTGCCCAAATAAGCGTCCCTCACCGCATTGGGGTTTTGGGTCTGCATCCCGACCGATGCCAGATGCTGCATGATCCAGGTCTCACTGTAGGCGTGCAGCAGCGACATATGCGCTTCAACTACCACCTCAGGAGAATTCACCACCACCGTCCGCATCAACGGCGACCCCCGCTCCCGCAACAGCGTGCCGTAGTTGGCCTTCACCTGGTCGATGATCGGCCGCATCGCCTCCTCTTTCTTCGGATAGATGAAATTGGAGGCGTAGAAGAAGGCCCACAGGTCGTCGAGATGCATCCCCTGACCACTCTTGACATCGCGCAACCGGTCGTTGACCAGGGCGTCGACGGCGATCAGGCCCCGCGCCTCACCGAGGTCGTCGAGCTGGACACCGCAATGGAGGTGGCGACGGCCGTGGAGTTGCACCGGGCGGACGTGGCATACCACGCCGGCACAAAAGGCGAACGGGGCGTCGAGGCCGACGACGGCAATGGCCGGCAGACGGGTCCCCGGCAGCACCGGGCCGCGGGACTCGGGCAGCTCAAAGGCGAAGCCGCGAACGGTGAAGTCCCGTGGCCGGCACTCGACCCAGCGCTCGGCGAACGGCAGTTGGAAACGGACCCGCAGGTTGGCCTCGGCGGAGGGGCGGTGGCGCGGGATCTCCCGCCGCCGCACCCCCTTCACCACCGCGGGCGGACGCAGCGCGAGGGTGGCGGTGTCCGGCCGCGCCTCGATGGCGGCGAAGTATTCGCAGCCCCAGTTGTTGAGCTCGAAGCAGCAGCGCACCACCCCCCCCGGCTGCCAGCGCTCGGGCCACTCGCCGAGAAAGGGGTGGGCTCCATTGAAGGGGTCGCGGCGGGCGTCCCAGCGGCCCGGAAAAAGCAGTGCGCCGTCGTGGGCGTCGGTGAAACGGAACTCCGCCCGCTCCAACGCCTGCTTGAGCAGCGAGGAGACCGTGATCGGGTCGTCGAAGAGCCGCTCTTCAACCACCGTGGCGGGGTCCTCCGCGGCCGGCAGCAGCCGCGCGCCGACGCGAAACCGCCCGCCCCCCGCCACCGCGCTGAGGTGGCGGATGCGGGCGTGAGCGGCCGTGAAGATCAGTTGATCGCCCTGGTGGACCTCCAGCGCGCGGACCACCCGCCCGGGGACCAACGCCTCATCCAGCTCCTCCACCGAGACCCGCCAGGCGATGCCGTGGCAGGAGACGTTCTCCAGCTCGAACGAGCGGCCGCCGAAGACGACGCGCAGGCCGCTCACCGCCCGGCGCGGCTCGGCGCGGGGGAAGAGCAGCTCGAGCAGCCCGCGGGCGAGCCGGCGCGGGGTCGCCTGGCACGGCAGGCTGGCGAAGTGGTGGCCGCGGGCGCGCAGCTTGAGCAGCCGCGGCGGGCGCGGCTCCTCCACCAGGAAGAGCAGCCTCACCGCCGGCCGCAGCCGCTTCAATCCATCGAGAAAACGCCCGCGGCCGTAGCCCGGGTCGAGCACCACCAGGTCCACCGCACGCTCCTCCAGCAGCGCCAGCAACTCCTTCTCGCTCCGCACATGGAACACCTCCTGGAAGTGCACCGTCCGCCACAGGCGGGCCCCCGGCTGAAAGGCGGGAGCGTCGGTGAGCAGCGCCAGCGCCGCCGGCCGCGGCGGCTGGAGCGTCGGCGCGGAGCGCCCCGGCGCCGGCTCGTCCGCCGCCGGGGACGATGGCTGGGTGAGGGGGAAGAGGTCGTCGCGGGTGCGGCGGGGCAGGCTGGACATGGGCTGATTCTCCTTATGATAAGGCGTCCATGCCGTGCTGGGTCACCGGGCGACCGGGTAAACGTCCAGGCGCGAGCGGACGCCCGGAGGGCGACCGGATCGCGAAAACCGAAAGTGGATGGAGAGGGGCGATACGCCTTTCAACCGATGCGCCCAACCGTTCGGTCGGCTACCGGTGCGGGGGATATTCTCCCCCTCTCCCTGGCATTTTTCTTACATATGCATAGGAGATTATCCAATAACTCCACACGCTACGGGGCCCCCTCACCCAGCGGGAACAAAAACCGGACGGGGCTTCGCCAAGCGTGTGGGTGGAGGGCGCATCCGTCGGGAAAAACGGCCTTTTCTTCCGTACGCAGGAGGTCGAACGGTGACGTCCCCATAAAAAAAACGTACGCTCGGTCGGATATTGGAACGCCCCCACCGAAACGACGGAGTGGCGGGGGCGTGGTCAAGGAGATACGTCATGCACGACCCGCGCGCCTTCCTCATCGACGAGGGCCCCCTCGCCACCGCGATCGAGGCGCATGCCGATCGCATACCTGCGGGGATTCGCCGCCCGCTGGCCATCCTCTCCCGGCGTGAACGCGAGGTGCTCCGGCAACTGCTCGCCGGGCACTCCGGCCCGGAGGTGGCGGAGCGGCTGGCGATCAGCCCGCGCACCGTGGAGATCCACCGCCAACGCATCGCCCGCAAGTTCGGCCTCGCGACGGTGCAGGCGGTGATCCACCTGCTCTACCGGAGCGTGCGGGCAACGCCTTGATCACCCGAAGGGCGCCATGAACGTAATGCGTGGGGTGGATAAGCGATAGCGCGTCCACCGGATGCTGGCCGGACGGGACAATCCGCGGTTTTTCCGAACGTCTCTTTCGTAGCACGCAAGTGAAAAGGCCTTGGGGCACGCCAGACGCGATCTGGCGCCCCGCCAGCCGAACAACTAGATTTTCCGATGTAGAACGACATCGGGGCCGGCACCATCCGGTCGGTCCGAAGCCCCGAAGGGGGGTCCGTGGAACACGCCGCCCATACCGCCGACCTGGTCGCCACCGTGGTCGGGCTGCTGCTGATCGCAGCGGCGACCCTCGCCCTGTGCAAGCGGATCAAGCTCCCCTTCACCGTCGCCCTGGTACTGGTCGGCATGGGCCTCAGCGGCGCGGCCGCCCACGGCCCCGCCTTCCTCCACCCGATGGTGGAGTACGAAGTCTCCCCCGGGGTGATCCTCTTCGTCTTCCTCCCCACCCTGATCTTCGAATCGGCCTTCAACCTCGACGCCCGCCAGCTGCGCAGCAATCTGCTGCCGATCCTCACCCTGGCGGTGCCGGGTCTGATCCTCTCCACCGCCCTGATCGGCGTCCTGGTGTGGCTCGCCACCCCGATCGAGCTACCCGCCGCGCTGCTCCTCGGGGCGATCCTCAGCGCCACCGACCCGGTGGCGGTGATCTCCATCTTCAAGCAGCTGGGGGCACCGAAGCGGCTGACCATCCTGGTGGAGGGGGAGAGCCTGTTCAACGACGCCACCGCCATCGTCGCCGCGAAGATCCTGGTGGGGGTGGTGGCCGCCGGCTACTTCACCGCCGACAGCGCGGTGGGCGGGGCGATCGACTTCTTCCAGGTGTTCCTCGGCGGGGTGCTGGTGGGCTGGCTGCTGGCGCTGGCCACCGGCTGGCTGCTCGGCGGCGTCGAGGGAGACCCCTACATCGAGATCTCGCTCACCACCATCCTCGCCTACTCCTCGTTCCTGATCGCCGAGGAGGCATTCCACGTCTCCGGGGTGATGTCGACGGTGGCCGCGGCGATCACCATGGGCGGCTGGGGGCGGACCAAGATCTCCCCCTCGGTGGCGGACTACCTGGAACACTTCTGGGAGTACATGGCGTTCGTCGCCAATGCGCTGATCTTCCTGCTGGTCGGGCTGCGGGTGGACCTGGGGGCACTGGCCGGCTCGCTGGACCTGCTGCCGTGGGTGATCCTCGCCATGCTGGTCTCGCGGGCGGTGGTGGTCTACGGACTGGTGCCGCTGGTCGGATACTTCTCCGCGCCGATCCACCGCGCCTACCAGACGGTGATGTTCTGGGGCGGCCTGCGCGGGGCGATCGCGCTGGCCATCGTGCTCAGCCTGGAGTTCGAGTTCGCCGACACCTTCGTCGCCCTGGCGATGGGCTCGGTGCTGTTCACCCTGGTGGTGCAGGGGCTGACCATCGAGGGGCTGGTGAAGCGCCTCGGCCTCGACCAGCCGCCGCTGGCCGACCGGCTGGCGCGGGTCGAGGGGCTGCTCGCCTCCAAGCAGCGGGCGCTGGCGCGGATCCCGGAGCTGCAGACCGGCGGCCTGTTCTCCGCGCGGGTCGCCGAACGGCTGACCCGCCGCACCGACGGCGAGGTGGAGCGGCTGCTCGACCAGCTCGCCGAGCTGCGCAGCCGGGAGCTCGGCGAGACCGAGGAGCAGCGGCTGCTGTTCACCCGCTGCCTCGGCACCGAGCGCAGCTACTACCACGAGCTGTTCAGCCAGGGCCACCTCTCGGAGCGCGCCTACCGCGACCTCGGCCACTCCCTCGACCTGCAACTGGACGCCCTGCGCCAGGAGCGTCCGCTACCCGGCTACACCCTCCACCCGCCCCACGGCGGCTGGAGCCGCCGGATCAGCCACTGGCTGGTGGAGCGCGGCTGGGAGCTCGGCGGGCTGGCCGACCGGCTCGGCCTGGCGCTGATCGCGCGGGACTACGAGGAGGCGTGGGGGCGCTACCGGGGGGCGGCGCGGGTGATCGACACGCTCGCCGGGATGGCGGCCGAGCGGGGCATCGACGAACGGCGCATCGCCGTCATCCACGAGTGCTACCGGGGGTGGTTCGAGGCGGCCCGGCGGCGCCTCGACTCCATCGCCGCCCAGTTCCCGGAGTTCGTCGGCGCGATGCAGGAGCGGCTCGCCGGACGGCTGGTGGTCCACGCCCAGGAGGAGGTGATCGAGGCCGAGGCGCGCGCCGGCACCCTCCCCGCGGGGGTGGCCGAGCGGGTGGTGGAGGAGCTGGAGGGAGAGGTGCGGGTGCTGCGCGGCTCGGACCTCAGCCCGCTGCGCATCGGCCCGGAGGAGCTGTTGCGCAAGGTGCCGTTCTTCGCCACCACGCCGAAAGCGGAGTTCGAGCGGGTAGCGGCGCTGCTCAAGCGACGGATGGTGCCCGACGACGAGGCGATCATCCGCCAGGGGGAGATGGGGGAGTCGCTGTTCCTGATCGCCCGCGGGGTGGTGCGCGTATCGCGCGCCGACGACGGCGGCGAACGGGACCTGGCGACGCTGATGGCCGGCGACTTCTTCGGCGAGATGGCCCTGCTGCACCACGCGCCGCGCACCGCCACCTGCCGGGCGGTGACCCCGTGTGCCCTCTACGAGCTGAAGCGGCACGACTTCGACGCCCTGCGCAGCGCCTGTCCGGCGATCCAGGCCGCCCTGGAGGAGGCGGACAGCGAACGGAAGCTGGCGCTGGAAGGATAGAAAGAATCGGGGTTTCCGGTGGTACCGGAGTAGATTTGTCGCTGGGGGTTTCGTTCGGCACGGCGCCCGCGGGGCGCCCTATGGGATCGCCTTCAACTGCTCCACATCCGCCGAAACGATCACCTCCAGGTGCTCGGTGATCTTCTCGATCGGCCACGCCCACCACGCGATCGCCACCAGCCGCTCGACCACCTCCGGCGGGAAACGGGAGCGGATCGGCCTGGCCGGATTTCCCCCGACGATGGTATAGGCGGGAACGTCGCTCACCACCACCGACCGCGAGGAGACGATGGCCCCGTCGCCGATCCGCACCCCCGGCATGATCAGCGCGTCGTAGCCGATCCATACGTCGTTACCGACCACGGTGTCGCCCTTGTACGGTAACGCCGTCATCTCGGGCATGACCTTCTCCCAGCCCTTGCCGAAGATCTGGAACGGGTAGGTGGAGATCCCCGACATCTTGTGGTTGGCGCCGTTCATGATGAACTTCACGCCACGGGCGATGGCACAGAACTTCCCGATGATCAACTTGTCGCCGACGAAGGGGAAGTGATAGAGGACGTTCCTCTCGAACGCCTCGGAATCTTCCGGGTCGTCGTAGTAGGTGTAATCACCGACAATGATATTGGGGTTGTCGATGGTGTTCTTGATGAAACAGACCTGCGGGAACCCCTCCATCGGGTGTTTTTCCTCGGGCGACGGGCCGTTCATGCACGCTCCTTTGTCCTACGTGGCGACACCGCGCCCCACGGGATCGATGGACAAAAATGGCGGTTAGTTTAGCCTGATACGGCTTCCCGTTTTCACCCGTTCGGCACTCACCACGTAGCGCAACGGGCCGCCCGGGGCGAGGGCGTTGAAGGGGTAGCAGGTGACCAGCAGTAGCCGGCCCTGGTCGCCGGCCTCCACCAACCGATGACGCTCCACGTCGAGCACGCTGGCGCCGACCACCCGATAGCTCCAGCGCCCCTTGGCACCCTCCAGCTCCACCACGTCACCGCGAGCGAGTTGCTGGAGGAAGCGGAAGTGGGTATCGCGATGGCCGCTCACCACCACCGTCCCCGCCTCGCCGGGGCGGGCGCTGGCGGGGGTGTGGCCCGGCCCGAAGGCCAGGGTGCGACCGCTGTCGCCCTCCAGCACGATCCGCTCCACCCCGAGCGACGGTACCCGCAGCCGCGCCATCGGCCAGGTGTCGGCCCACGGCCACGGCGCCGCCGCCGTCTCCCCCTCCAGGGTGCGGCTCCAGGCCCGCTCCAGCAGCCACTGCGCCAACCACGCCTTGCCCTGGATCCAGCCGCCCTCGCCCACCTGCCAGCCGCCCAGGGCCAACAGGATGGCAATCAGTACCAACCGCTTCACGGATGCTCTCTCCTCCACCGTTCTTTCGAAGTTTTTTCGGCACACAGCGCACAGGGAAACGCACAAAGGGCAACGACCCGCCGTAACGCCCTGCCTGTAGGAGCGGCCCCGAGGCCGCGATGGCGCCGCATCGGTACCCACCACCAGCCGAACCGAAGCGCCGCACTTCGCCCTATCGCGGCCTCAGGGCCGCTCCTACCGTGAGACGGAGTACCGCCCGGTCGTGCTTCGCGCCCTCAAGGTAAAAAATCGCGCGTCTCCCCTCACTCCAACCGCGACCTTCGTCAAACCACCCGCCGCCAGACCAGCGCCGCCAGCAGCAGGCAGAGGCTGCCGAGGAGCAGGTGGAGCCACGACGGGGTGGCGGTATGCGCCATGCCGAAGACCTTCTCGTGGCTCCAGCCGTGGGGCAGGTTGCTCTTCAGGGTGTGGCGCTCCAGCGGCGCGCCGGCCGGCCGCGCCGGACGCTTGTCCACCGCCACCAGGGAGGTGAAGCGACTCACCAGATGGTGGCGCAGGGCGGTGGTCACCACCTCGCCACGCAGCGCCCCCCGCGCTTCGCTGGTGGTGGCCGCCGCGTGGCGCTCCATCAGCGCGGCGATCCGCCGCCGCGCCCACAACACCGCCACCCCGGGGCTCTCCGCCCCCGGCCGCACCGCCACCCGGCTGCGCCAGGGGCGGCCGGCGAAATCCCCCTCCACCACCATCGCGGTGGGGGCGGCGTCGAGCTTCAGCGCCACACTCAGCGGCTCGCCCAGATAGAGGTCGGGGAGCGGGTCGGGATAGACCTCGGCATGCGCCCCTTCGACCGTCACCCGGATGTCGGTGAGGGCGGGGTACTCCAACCGCTGGAACAGCGCCGTCATCTTCTCCGCCACCTCGCCCACATCGCCGATGTGGGTGAAGGTACCGCGGCCGGTGCGCGCCGCCCGCTCCATCAACCAGCTGTTGGGGGCGGAACCGATGCCGACGGTGAATAGCCGCGCATCGCCCAGCCGCGCACGGATGACCCCGTACAGCGCCTCCTCGTTGCCCACCGCGCCGTCGGTGAGGAAGACCACCTGACGCAGCCCGCCACCCTCGGCGCCGTGGCCGCCGAGGGCGGCCTCCAGCGCCGGCGCCATCTCGGTGCCGCCGTCGGCGCGCAGACCGGCCAGCCAGTTGCGGGCCCGCGCCAGCGGCGCACCGTCGGCGGGCTGCGGCCGGGGGAAGAGCGCGGTGGTAACGCTGTTGAACTGGATCAGGTTGAACCGATCCTGCGGGCGCAACCGGTCGAGGGCGAAGGCCACCGCCCGCTTCGCCTGGTCGAGGGAGTCGCCGTGCATCGAGCCGGAGGTGTCGATCACCAGGGTCACCTCGCGGGGCTGGCGATTCGCCTCCAGCGCATCGCGTCCGGGCGGGGCGAGGGTAAGCAGGGCGTAGCGCTCGTCGCCGGCCGTTTCGGTGAACAGCGCCACCTTCGGTTCACTCCCCGGCGCCGGCCGCCAATAGAGGACGAAATCGCGGTCGGCGGGCACCTCTCCCTCCTGCAACGCGATGCGGTAGTCGCCCCCCTGCTCGTCGATGGTCACCGGGTGGTAGCGGCTGGCCAGCTCGGCCAGCGGCAGGCCGGGGCGCAGGGTGACGGCGATGCGCACCGGATTCAGCGGACCCCGACCTTGGCCCTCCCCCGGCGCCACGACCGGCGGGGTGATACGCGAGGCATCGGGCACCTGATCGGTATCCACCGCCCAGCCCCCGCCGGTAACGGTGTGGGCCTCCTCCAACGGAGTCCCCGGAATGTAGCGGGTGCCGATCACCAGCGGGAAACGCAGCTCGAAGGTGCCGTCGGTGTAGCGCACCGACTGCTGGTACTCGAGCTCCACCGTCACCTCGCCGCGGGGGTCGATGTTGGCCACCGCGGTGGTGAAGAGGTTGGGCCGCTCCCGGGTCAACAGGCCGGCCCGCTTGCCGTCCCGCTTCGCCTCCACGTAGAGCCGCTGCGCCTCCGCCTTCTCACGCACCTCACCCTCGATCACCCGCTCCCCGACCCGCATCCGCAACCGGTCCACCGCGGCGTCGTGGGGCAGCGGGAAGGCGTAGATCCCCTCCGCCCAGGCGTCGCCGGGATTGCGGAAACGCTGCACCACCCGCACCCGGGCGATCATCGCGGTCACCTCCATGGTCACGTCGGTGGCGAGCAGCGGCGCCGCCGCCCCGTCGATGGTCAGTTCGCCGCGAGTCACCTCCTCGGCGGCCCGCCCGTCGGTCGCCAGCAGCCCCATCAACAACAGTCCCAACAGCCGCACCAGCCATTTGCTTCTCATTTTCTCTCCCTCCAATTTCTCCACGCCCCGTAGGTCGTCGCTACCGCGGCGACACGAACGAGGGCAGCGGACTCAACGCGCCATCCGTCCCGACAGAACGCCTATTACCCACAAATCGGCCATCAGCGCCCACCGACCGGAAAGGTCCCCATCACTCATCCCCCGCTGCCCCCGTTCCGTCGCGGCGGTAGCCGCGACCTACGCTCCTCCTCCGATTCGGTCTTCGTACGCGGGGGCGAACGAAGATCGAGACTGAAGGGGACCAGCACCGCGGAGCCGTCGTCGGGAATCCGCTCCGGGTGGTCGTAGAGCAGCTCGTCGCTGAGCGGTACGAAGCGTTCCATCACCGCACCTCCAGCCGCAGGGTCACCCGGCGGTCGAAGGGGTAGGCGCCTTGATCACCGGGCGCCGAAAGGGGCTGCCCCTCGCCGACGGCACGGGTGGAGACCCGTTTCGGATCGATGCCGGCGCGCTCCAGCGCCCCCTCGACCACCGCCACCCGCCGCGCGGAGAGCGCCTGGTTGGCCGCGTCGCCGCCCCGCGGGTCGGCGTGCCCGGTGAGGGAGACCGCGAGCTGCGGTGCCGCCTCCAGCAGCACCGCCAGGGCGGTGAGCCGCTCCAGCTCGAAGGGTTCCAGGCGATCGGAGCCGTTACGGAAGTGGAGCTGCTGCTCCACCCCGGCACTCAGCGCCAGCAGCAGGTTGTTGTCGGCCGCGGCGCTACCGCGGGCCGCCGCCAGTTCTGCCTCCAGTTCGCCGGTTCGCGCCCGCAGCCGGACCGCCGCCGCCCGCTCGCGGGCGAGCGCCCCGTTCAGCGCCTCGACGGTCGCGCTGCGATCCATGTCGTAGCCCACCCCAGCCCCCAAAGAGGCGCCGACCAGCGCCCCGAGGGGCCCACCGGCGATGGCGCCGAGCACCACCCCGATGCCGGCCCCGGCGGGCTGGGCCGAGCGCTCGGCGGCGTTGGCGTGGAACGGCACCGCGCTCAGCGCGGCGGCGACCAGGGTGGCGGCGATGGTTCGTTTCATGACGAATTCCCCCGTGAAGTAGTGGCTGTTTGGTCCAGCGCCGTCGTCCGTGACGGGGATATGAGCTCCGCTCCGCGCCGGGTACGGTTGCATTGAACGCCCGAAACGGATTGCCATCTTTGGCGGGGGTTGGAGAGAAAATGGAGAGATCCTGGAGAACGCCGATCACGCTGCGACCGGGAAGCTCCAACCGCTAAAATGGGCGAACCGAAATACAGAAGAAGAGGTGTCCGCAAATGAACGCGAATGCACGCAAATGAAAAGAGAAGATCTCTTCTTCTGATTTCTTATTTGCGTGCATTCGCGTTCATTTGCGGATCACTCTTCTTCTTGCCGGGGGAAAACCTGCAGTGGCCAAACGAATCGCCATCGTCGAGGACGACGAGGACCAGCGCCTGAACTACGCCGACGCGCTCACCCGGCGCGGCTTCGAGGTGGCGGCCTACGCCGACCGCCCCTCCGCACTGGCCGGGATGGCCGAGCAGCCGCCGTCGATGGCGATCCTCGACATCATGCTCGGCGAAGAGGTGGACGGCGGCTTCGACCTCTGCCGCGAGCTGCTCGCCCGCGAGCCGGAGCTGCCGGTGATCTTCCTCACCAGCCGGGTCGACGACATCGACCGCATCTCCGGCCTGCGCCTCGGCGCCTGGGACTACCAGGCCAAGCCGGTGTCGCTGGCGTTCCTCGCCGAGCGGGTCAGCTCGCTGTTCCGCATCCTGGAGATGAAGCAGGGCAACGGCGCCGGGGAGAGCGCCGAGACGGTGGGGGAGCTGCGCCTCGACGAGCGGCGGCTGGAGGTGAGCTGGCGGGGGCAGGCACTTTCGCTCACCTACACCGAATTCAACATCCTCGCCGAGATCGTCGCCAAGCGGGGAGCGCGCGGCGCCAGCTACGACGGGTTGGCCCGGGCCACCCGCCAGGGGGTGGTGGAGAACAACACGGTGAACACCCATGTGCTCCACCTGCGCAACAAATTCCGCCAACTCGACCCCGCCTTCGACTGCATCAAGAGCGTCTACGGCTTCGGCTACCGGTGGAACTGTTGAGGCGTGTTTTGCTCACCACGAAAAGTGGCTCGGGACATGGAGGCTGAATTATTCGGAAAGGCAGAGCCAACCGAGCAGACTGGAATGCTTCGTTTGGCACCGTTTTTTCACACGAAGGGATGCGTTTGCTTTTTACGTTTTTCTTCTTCGTGTCCTTCGTGCCTCTTCCTTCGTGCCCTTCGTGTTAAATAAGCAGCCTCACCGACCGCGACACCCTATCCGTACGCAAAGCGCATCCGACACCTTGAGCCTCAACAGCCCCAATCCCCCCTTCGTGGTTGATCCCTACACTGCCCAAGGAGCCTCACCATGAAACTGGGCGGCAAGCTGGTACTCTCCAGCGCGGTGCTGCTCGCCCTGCCGTGGCTCGGCTATCGCTACCTGGGGGCGATGGAGGAGTTCCTCTACCGCGGCCAGGAGCGCGCCCAGGCGCTGGCCGCCCAGGCGGTGGCCACCGTGCTCCACGGGCGGCGCGATCTGTTCGATGGCGGCGACGCCCTCCCCGCCCCCCTCGGTCGCCACGGCGCTCTCTACGCCTACCCGCTGCCCGCCCCGCCGGTGATCGACGGCTACGCCGACGACTGGGGCGAGCTGACCGGGCGGGCCGTCCACCACGGCGCCGAGGGGCTCACCCGACCCACCGCCGACGGCCGCCCGCCCAGCGTCGCCTTCGACCTGCTGCTGGGCAGCCGCGGCGACGACCTCTACGCCCTGGTGACGGTGAGCGACGAGCGCATCGTCTACCGCCACCCCGGCTACCGCCGCCTCGACAACAGCGACCAGCTGCGCCTCACCTACTCCGACCCGGCCGGTGAGATCCAGCGGCTGCTGCTCACCACCGAGGGCCCGGGCAGCGTCACCGCCTATCGCATGGACCACCGTTGGCGCTACCCCTTGGACGGCTCCCCGCTCTATCGGCTGCGCGCCCAGTGGCAGGAGTTCCCCGGCGGCTACCGGGTGGAGCTGCGCCTGCCCCTGGATCTGCTCGGCCCCAAGCGGCGGCTGCGCCTGGCGGTGGCCGACGTGGACGACCCCGAGGTGCGGGAGGTGAACGCGGAGGTGGCCACCCTGCCCAGTCGCTGGTCGGAGGAGCTCAACCACCTGGTGCTTCGCTCCGAGGCATTGGAACGGATCCTCGCCGGCCTGGAGCAGGGCGACGCGCGGGTCTGGGTGGTGGACCGCCAGCGGCGCATCCGCGCCGCGGTGGGCGGCGACGGCCTGGAGTGGGATACCGCCGAAGAGCTTCCCGAAACGCTGGTCGGCACGGCCCTGGCCGGCCGCACCGAGGTGCTGCGCCGACGCGCGCCCTACGGCGGCGGCACCCTGGTGGCCACCGCCCCGATCCGCGCCGACGACGGCGAAACCGTTCTCGGCGCAGTGGTGCTGGAGCAGGAGAGCGGCGCGACGCTGGCCCTCCACATCCGCACCCTGCTGCAGGTCACCCTGGCCACCGGCGCGGTACTGCTGCTCACCATCGCCGCCCTGCTGCTGTTCGGCGGCCGCCTCGCCTGGCGCATCCGCCGCCTCGGCCGGGAGAGCGAGGCGGCCATCGACGACACCGGGCGGCTCCTTCACGACCGGCTCACCGCCGAGCGCGACAGCGGCGACGAACTGGGCGGCCTCTCCCGCACCATCTCCACCCTGCTCGGCCGGCTGCGCCGCTACACCGGTTTCCTGGAGAACATCCCGCGCACCCTGCGCCACGAGATCAACAACCCGCTCAACACCATCAGCACGTCGCTGCAGAACCTCGCCGACGCCCATCCGGAGCTGGCCGGCGACCGCTATCTGGCCGGCGCCGAGCGGGGCGTCGCACGGATCGGGCGGATCATGCAGAGCCTCACCGAGGCGGCCAGCCTGGAGCAGGCGCTACGCCACGACGAGCGCCACCCCTTCGACCTGGCGGCGCTGGCCCACGCCTACCTGGAGAGCTGCACCGCCCAGCACCCGGAGAAGCGCTTCCGCTACGCGGGGAAAGAGGAAGGAATCGACGTGCGCGGCTCCGATCTGCGCCTCGAACAGCTGTTGGACAAACTGCTCGGCAACGCCGTCGAGTTCACCCCCGACGGCGGCGAGATCGTCGTCGGGCTGGAGAGCGACAAAGCGGCGGTGAGGCTCACCGTCACCAACGACGGCCAGCCCCTGCCGGAGGGCCTGCGCGATCGTCTCTTCGACTCCATGGTCAGCCTGCGCCGCGATCAGGACCCGGAGAACCCCCACCTCGGCATCGGTCTCTACGTCGCCCGCACCATCGCCGAACACCACGGCGGACGGCTGGAGGCCGCCGACCGGCCCGGCGGCAACGGCGCCGCCTTCACCCTCCATCTTCCGCTCGACGCCAGCGGATCTTAGGAGTTTGTCCCACCTGCACGGCCTTGCTATGCTTCGAATGCGCATCCTGAATACGCATTCGAGCAAACTCCCATGCACCATCTATACGACGAAAAGGCCGCCAAAAAGCCCACCAATCTGAGCATCAACAGCGACCTGCTCACCAAGGCGCGCCAACTGAACGTCAACCTCTCCGCGACCCTGGAACGCGCCCTCGAAAGTGAACTCCGCCGCGCCGAGCAGGCGGCGTGGAAAAGGGAAAACCACAAGGCCATCGACGAATTGAACAGACTGGCGGAAGAGAACGGACTCTTCTCCGATGCCTACCGGAAATTCGGATGAGCCAATTCGCCCTCTATCGAAACGAGGACGACGCCTCCAACCGGATTTATCCCTTTTTCATCGACGTGCAGAATCCGCTCCTTGGCGAGCTGAATTCCCGCTTGGTGATTCCCCTGACGTCCTACGGGATGCTGAACCACACCGATACCAAACGACTCTGCCCCGTCTTCCATCTGGATGGTGGAGACTTCGTGCTGCTCACCCACCAGATGACCTCCGTTCCCAAGTCGATATTGAGAACCGAGGTCACCTCGTTGGAGCGTTTCCGTTACGAGATCCTGGCGGCAATCGATCTGCTTATTTCCGGGATATAGGGAACGCGAAAAAACGCGACAAACTTCACAATTCCGAGAAATCCACTCGGGTTATACTGCGCCGAAACCATGGGGTGACGGGCACCTCCGGCCCGCCCCAGCGTCACCGGAGAAGACGCCATGTTCCAACTGTTTCGCGCCGCCCTGCTGCTGCCATCGCTCGCCCTCGCCGCCGACACCTTCGATGCGACCAGCGGCGAGGTTCAACTGCCGCTGGTCATCGTGGGGTCGGACCTCTACACGGTGACGATGCAGCACCTGGGGAATCTCCAGTTCCAGGTCACCACCCTCGAACCCGCCACCTCCGGCGATGCCGGCGACGCCGACCGGTACGACGCCGACAGCGGCGAACTCCACCTCTCGGAGGTGGTCTACGCAGCGGATCGCTACGAGGTCGAGCTGCAGTACCAGGGCGACCTGCTGTTCAGCGTGACCGGCGCCACCCCGCTCAGTCTCGGCGGGGAGACGCTCTTCTACGCACCGGCCCCGATCGCCGAGGTCCTCGGCGACAGGCGCAGCGCCAGCTGGAGCGCCCTGGGGAACGAACCGACCGACCTGACGCGGTGCGTCATCGCCCCCGCCGGCAGCGGCGCCGCGGTGGTCTTGACCGAGGCGGACAACGCCGTCGTCCCCGAGCTGTCGCTGGACAACGGCATGACCGCCGCGGGCAGCGTCACCAACGACCGCCTGCTGCGCGCGATGTTCCAGTTCATCGCCGACGGCGACGGCTACCGCGTCGTCGCCGTCAAACACAGCAACTATGCGATCGACCTGGACAGCGGCGACCGGTTGATCCTCCGCGACATCCGTAGCGGCCACATCGACAGCACCGTCGCGGCCTACCTGCAGTTCCAGGCCACGCCCGGCGACGACGGCTACACCCTGACCGCGACGGGACGCAAGATTTACCAGACCACCAGCGGCGAATTCGAGGACGACGCCTCATGGAGCGCCCGTACGGTGACCGTCACCGACGGCGCGCTCTACCTCGCCTCCGGCACGGCAACGACGCTGAAGCTCTACGAGCCCCCCATCGACCTGTCGATCCCCTTCGACCTCAACCCCGACGGCATCGCCCGGGTCAGCAACCCCGAGGTGACCCCGCAGAGCCGCGCCGACGACCCGATCGCCGAAACCCCGCTCCAGGTGGTCGACGCCTACCGGGATCAGGTGGCGGCGGCCGGCCCCGACGACGCCACCCGCGCCGCCGCGGAGGCGATGCTCACCACCATCCAGCAGGGCCTGGCCAGCGAAGGCCTCGCCCTGCGCTACCCGGCGGAGTTCTACCTCGCGTTCCGCGACGGCCTGCTGGCGCGCACGCTGCAGACCGCCGACTCCACCGACGGCGAACTGGGCCAGCTCACCGTGCCCTACGTCTACTTCACCAACGCCAGCGACGGCGAAGGGAGCCACCACCCCTTCCTGGTGATCGCCAGCTACGACCTGCCGGACGCCCCGGCGCTGCTGTGGGACGTGGCCAAGCCGCCGGGCGACGGCCTCACCGCCGACTACCCCTCCCAGTCGGTGACCCGCAGCTACCACCGCGAGGCGTTCCTGATGAAGATCCCGCTGCGCGACTACGGCATCGTCAGCTATCTGACCGAGAACAACATGGTCAACGACCTCGCCAGCGACGTCGGCGTCACCGACTTCGACCACCACAACTACGCCAGCGTCTCCGCCACCGGCGTGGCGATCGACGGCGTGGTGATCTACCCCTCCTACAACAACGCGCTGCACTTCGCCCAATCCGAGGCGGAACTCTCCGCCCACGGCATGCACTCCGGACGGGGGCTCGGCGTCCACTACCACGCCGACGGCTACGCCGCCACCGGCGACGGCCTGACCCTCTACAACGACGGAGACTACAGCGGCCGCAGCCACCCGCCGCTGGTCAGCCTCGGCTTCGACGGCGTGGCCGGCTACGGCATCTACCGTGCGGGCGACACCGGTTTCGACGGCTTTGATGTCGCCCTCGACGACTTCGGCGGCCACCGCCACGGTGACTACGGCTACCACTACCACGCCTACAGCGAATCCGCGGTCACCCCCGAATCGGTTGCCTACACCGTCCACGTGCTGCCGCCGCAGGGCGCCTGGGCCGGCAGGATCAACGCCATCCCCGAGTTCTGGCAGGGCACCTCGCCCAACTACGTGGGGGGACGTAGCGTCTATCTGGGAACAGAGGCGGAGTGATCGTCGCCCGAATCCGACGTTGGCGCCTTGCCGAATCGAATAACGGGTGAGGCCCGCTTCCACCACGCGAACGTCAACCAGAGCTGGACCGAAGCCAGCAGAAGTATCAACGCAAACGACCACCGATACACGACCAAGCCCGACGTAAGGGCTTGTCTTTGAGCTTCGACTACCGCATCACCGGCAGCAGCGATCTCCTTCGCCTTCTCCCAGCGGAATTCGGCATCAACCGTCCCCCTCTCCAACGCCGACATCTTTTGCATGGACGTCCCTGCCGGGATATCCGGAATCTCGATTATCCAGGCGGAGGCGGCAACAATAGCCCCCAATAGGGCCAACAAAGTTGGTATCACGATCAGTCGAATAGGCATGAAAACGAATTCCGTTCGCCCTGTTCCTGGTCATCCCGCCCCTCGTCCATGAAATCCGGCGAGAAACGGGCAAACTTGGCCAACACACCATTCAGCGAGCGACGGGCAGGGCGAATCCGTATCTCGTCGCCATCACGCTCGATCTCCAACTCGATATCGGTACGCTCGTAAGCCAGATCGGCGGGGATGTGGACGGCTTGCGAATTGCCGTCCCTGAACGCGCGGATCCTGTGCATGGAAATCTCCAATATTGGGCGCTCACGCCGACTTTAGCTCACCGGGAAGTCCGCATAAACACCCAGACGTTTCGGACACCCTCGTCCACAGAAGCCGTTGATCGCCGACTTTCGTTCACCTCCCGTTCAGCGTCCGAAGCGCACATTTATAGGCGTGAAAGGGGCAGCACCGCCCCCTCCCGACCCAAGGAGACACGCCATGAGCATCAAGACCGTCATCTCCGCTCTCGTACTTGCGGGCCTGCTGGGCGCCGGCCTCGCGCTGCCGGCTACGGCGGCGGCCGACCGCGGCTGGCGCGACCGGGGCCGCGACCACCACGCCTTGCGTGACTGGCGGCATGATCACCGTTACGACCAGTACGACAACGGGCGCTATCGCAACCACTGGGCGTATCGCCAATGGTATCCCTACGACCACCGCGCCCACCGCCATTACCGACCGGCTTTCACTCCCGACGGGTCGATCCATCTGTGGATCGTGATCGACGACTGAGCGGAACAAAACAGGAGACAACCATGAAAACGCGCAATCTCATCGTCGCCGCGCTCGTCGCCACCTTGAGCGTCGGCCCGGCTTGGGCAGGTCCCGGCGGTTACCACGACGACGGACGCGACCTCCCCCGCCATCACGACCGTTGGGACCGTGGCAGCGATAGCGACTTCACCGACCGGGCCCGCGTGATCGACGTCGACCCGGTCTACGAAACGGTGCGCATACCGGTATCCCGCCGCGAATGCCGCCCGCAGACCGTGTGGCACGAGCAGCGCGACGGGCGTGACGTGGACGCCGGGTCCGGGCTCATCGCCGGCACCCTCATCGGTGGCGTGATCGGCAACCAGGTGGGCAAGGGCAAGGGGCGCAAGGCGGCCACCATCATCGGCGCCGTGCTGGGCGCGGCCGTGGGCCACGATATGGCCAGCGGCTCATCGGGCCAAGGCTACCGCTACGCCACCCACGAGGAGCGCTGTGACGTCGTGCGCCACCACCGGGAGGAGACCAGGATCGCGGGCTATCACGTCACCTACCGCTACCGGGGCCGTACCTTCACCCGCTTCATGGACCACGACCCCGGCAGATGGGTGGAGGTCGACGTACGGGTGAGCGACGCGCACTGAGCCGGTTCCCGCACGGCACGGCGAACCGTTATGCTGTAGGGCGGAATACCGGCCGGAGGAGCCGCACGCGATGCCTCGGACAACGACAACCGCACTGTTGCTGCTTGGAGTGACCTGTATCGGCGCGGTCCACGCCGCGCCGCCCGGCCCCTACCCGTCGTCGCAATCGCGCTCGGAACGCGGCAGTGGCTCCGGGATGTCGCTCGATCAGGCGGTGGCCCGCGTTCGCGCCGAGACCGGCGGGCGGATCCTCTCGGCCACCACCGAATACGTGGATGGTCGAGCGATGCATCGGATCAAGGTCCTCACGCCGGATGGCCGGGTGCGCATCATCCGCGTCGGCCCT
>NZ_BAAHXB010000106.1:0-19462 GCF_054657215.1 Endothiovibrio diazotrophicus | reverse complement strand
GGCGGCGGTGGTGGGCAACAAGGGGTGGGGCGGCTCTGCGCAGTTCCGTTTTGATGGGCACGCTGCGCTTTGCCCATCCTACGGGGGGGGGACACCCGTTTTCGGAGGGATGGGATATCAATCCCAGAACGCCGGATGCCACTCCATCGCCAGCATCTCGTGCAGGCCGTCCGGATCGATGGGGGTGGCTTCCACCGGGGTGGCGGGGTGGGTGCGCTCCAGGGCGGGGAGCAGCTCCTGCTCCTCGAAGCGGATGTGGTTGCGCACGGTGCCGGCAAAGTTGTTCAGATGGACCGGCAGGCGCTCGCTGCGTTCCCACAGCTTGGCGGCCAGCTGTTCCATCTCCTCATGCTCCTCGCGCAGCCGGCGAACCATCCGCGGGTCGAGCGGGGTGGGGGCGATCCGCCGCTCCAGCAGTTCCTCCTCCATCCGGTTGTGGCCGTGCAGCCAGTTCTGCCAGGTGTGGAGGGCGTAGTCGGCGATCACCGCCGGGTCGACGCCGTTCTCCAGGCCGTTGAGGATGCGGTCGGCGACGGTGAGGGCGGCGTGGTGGTCCCAGCTGATGCGGGTGAGGTCGGGGTCGCGTTTCATGGCGGGGTCATTGTCCCGTTCCCGTCCTTGGACGGCATTGATGCAGGGCAAAGGGGACGCGGAAAGAACGAATTATTCCAAACTCGCTGGTCTCGCGGCCCGTCTTCGGCGTTGCGGCAAGGGTTACATCGCCGGGCTATGCGCCCCTTGCCGCGCGACGTGCAGGGACGCACAAGTGTCGCGGGAGGCAGGAAGCCGGGAGCGACCCTTAGATAACGAACCGCGATCCGGCGCGATTTTGGGGCAATTCATTCTTCCCGCGTCCCCAGGGTCTCCCCATTAGGGAAGAAGTCGCGCCCTATTTCAACAGTTTTCTTACGGTCTCCACCACCTCGGGGCCATCCCACTCGAGGCCGCCGAAGTAGGCGTAGCGGATCCGCCCCTCGCGATCGATGAGGAAGGTGGTGGGGAAGGCGCGCAGCTTCCACGGGTCCACCGCCGCGCCATCGGGGTCGAGCAGCACCCGGTAGTCGGCGGGGACCTTGAGCAGGAAATCCTCCACCGTCTCCCGGCTCTCTCCCATGTCGACCCCGATCACGGCGAACGGTTCTCCGCTCATCTCCAGGGCGAGGCGGCCGAGGGAGGGGATCTCCTTGACGCAGGGGGGGCACCAGGTGGCCCAGAAGTTGAGCAGTACCACCTGACCGCGGTAGTCGGCGAGTCGCGCGGGCGCCCCCTCCAGGTCGCCGAGGGCCAGCGGCGGCGCGGGTGGGGCGTCGGGGTAGGGCTGGAGGCCGGCCGAAGGCGAACGGCTCGGCTCGCCTGCGTCGCGCGCTTCGGCGAGCGGGAGGGCGGTGCGCGGCTCGCGGTTGTGACGGTCGAGCAGGGTGAGGGCGCCGCGGATCTGCCGCGGCAACCGGCGGCGCGCCTCCAGCTCCCGCGGGTAGGGTTCCTCGCGGGACTGGTAGCCGTCGGAGACGTTGGCGATCAGCCGGCTGTAGACGGTGGCGCCGCCGCCGCCGAGGTGCTCGACCAGCTCGGTCAGGTGCCAGCGCTTGGCCGAGTCCGCCGGCTGGAAGATGACGATGGGCAGGTTGGTGGCGTCGGCGATGGGCAGGTAGCGGGCCGGCTTGCCGGGCTCGGGGGTGGCGGCCAGCAGGTTGGGGTGGAGGGCGAGCACGCCGCCCAGGGGCGGGGCGTGCGGGTGGTCGAGGCGCCAGCGGTGGGCGGCGCGTAGCACGAGCGCCGCGCCGCGGCCGGCGCTGAGCAGGTAGAGACGGCCGCCCTCGGGCCGGCTGCGCTCGATCAGTTCGGCCACCGCCCCCACTGGAATCGAGTCGTAGGCGGTGCGGCCCGGTGCCAGGAACCAGGCGCCGTGGAGGTCGGCCAGCCACACCTCGGGGCCCTCGTCGGCCAGGGCGGCGGCCAGCTGCGGGTGGGCCGGGCGGAGGCCGTATTCGGCGGGGATCCACAGCACTCGGTCGCCGTCGGCGCCGGGGTAGCGGGTGATCGGCACCTCGGTGCCGTCCTCCAGCGTCACTGCGGTGGCGTCGGCGGTGGCGATCCGCGGGACGCAGATCAGGATCAGGGGGAGCAGCAGGAGGGTCGGCAGGCGCACGGGTCGGGTCCGGGGTTGATGAGGGCCTCTAGGGTAGCGATTTTCCGTCGTGGGGTGGAGAGGAGGGGGAATCTGCGCGGGAGGATCTTTCAACCAACCGGCGTTCATGGTATTAAATAAAATCTTTATCAAATCTTGATCTGGATTTTATTTCTTTGCCCAGTTAAGGAGCCCGTGTCCGCCATGACACTCTCGCCGCAGTTGATCAAGCAGTCCGTTGCTGCCGTCCTCTTCTTCCTCGCCGCCCTCTACATCGCCTCGGTGGTTCCCACCGTGGAGATCGCCTGGGTGAGTGCCATGCTGTTGTTGACCATCTACCTCTTCGCCTTCGAGGTGATGGGGGTGGACGTGGCGGCGGTGACGGTGATGGTGCTGTTGGGGTTGACCTCGCTGGCGGCCCCGCTGATGGGGTTGGAGGACGGATTGGTGCCCACCACCCACCTGTTCAACGGCTTCGCCTCCAATGCGGTGATCTCGATCATCGCGGTGATGATCATCGGCGCCGGGCTCGACAGGACCGGGATCATGAGTCAGGTGGCCGGCTTCATCCTGCGCATCGGCGGCTCCACCGAGCGGCGGATCATTCCGCTGATCTCCACCACGGTCGGCGTCATTTCCAGCTTCATGCAGAACGTCGGCGCCGCCGCCCTGTTCCTGCCGGTGGTGAGCCGCATCTCGGCGCGCACCGGTTTGCCGATGTCTCGGCTGCTGATGCCGATGGGCTTCTGCGCGATCCTCGGTGGTACCCTGACCATGGTCGGCTCCAGTCCGCTGATCCTGCTCAATGATCTGATCCTCACCTCCAACCAGACGCTGCCCGACATGCATCGGATGGAGACCTTCAGCCTCTTTTCGGTGACCCCCATCGGGCTGGCGCTGGTCACCACCGGCATCGCCTATTTCGTGCTCGCCGGCCGTTTCATCCTGCCGGCGGTGGTGGCCAAGGCGGACTCCTCGTCGGGCCAGTCGGCGATGGCCTACTTCGCCGACACCTACGGGGTGAAAAACACCTCGCTGTTCGAGGTGCGGGTGCCCGCCGGCGCGCCGCTGGTGGGGATCAGCGTCGACGAGCTGGAGGCGCGGTGGCGGGTGCGGGTGATCGCGGTGGAGAAGGGCGACGGCCTGCGCTTCGGTGCCGACGGGGTGGATCGCGCGGTGGGGGTCGAGGCGGGGATCGTGCTCGGCGTGCTCGCCTCCGAGGAGGCGATCGAGCGTTTTGTCGCGGAGAACGGGCTGGCCCTGCGCCCCGAGCTGGAGGTCTTCTCCGAGGCCCTCTCGCCGGCCAAGGCGGGGATCGCCGAGGTGGTCATCCCGCCCAGCTCCCAGCACATCGGCAAGACCGCCCGTGATCTGGCGCTGCGCAAGCAGTACGGCCTGTCGCTGCTGGCGGTGCACCGCGGCAACGAGGTGATCAATTGCTCCACCGGCGGGGTGCGCCGTACCCCGTTCCGGGCCGGCGATACCCTGGTGGTGCACACCACCTGGGCGGATCTGGCGCGGGTGCAGAAAGACCACCGCAACTTCGTGGTGGTCACCACCGAGTTCCCCCACGAGGAGTTGCGCCCCAACAAGGTGCCGATGGCGCTGCTGTTCTTCTTCATCACGCTGGCGATGGTGCTGTTCACCGACCTGCGCCTGTCGGTGGCGCTGCTCACCGGGGCGATGGGGATGATCCTCACCAAGGTGCTGACCATCGACGAGGCCTACCAGGCGGTGAGCTGGAAGACGGTCTTCCTGCTCGCCTCGCTGATCCCGCTGGGGATGGCGGTGGAGGAGTCGGGGACGGCCAAGTGGATCGCCGAGCAGACCCTCTCGGTGCTCGGCCATCACCCCACCTGGGTGATCCAGGCGGCGATCGCGGTGCTCGCCACCTTCTTCACCCTGGTGATGTCCAACGTCGGCGCCACCGTGCTGCTGGTGCCGCTGGCGGTGAACATCGCCATCGGTGCAGGCGCCGACCCGGCGGTCTTCGCGCTGACCGTGGCGATCGCCACCTCCAACTCCTTCCTCATCCCCACCCATCAGGTGAACGCCCTGATCATGGGGCCGGCGGGCTACCGGGTGCCCGATTTCATGCGCGCCGGCGGGATCATGACGGTGCTCTTCCTGACCGTCTCCCTGACCATGCTCAACCTCCTTTTCTGATTCCGACCCTCGCCCTCCGCACCGGCGCCCCGGCGCGGAGGGAGTTTGCGGCTCGCCCCGGTCTCTGTCCGTCTGTCGGGGCGCTCCGGTTTCGGCCCCCATCTCCAGGGGGCCTTTTTTTTGCCTGTGCCTGTGCCTGAGTTGGCGGTTGCGACACTCCTCGAATGTAGGAGCGGCCCCAAGGCCGCGATTGCCTGAGGGGACGCAAATGCCTGGCGTGGGCAGGATGCGGAAGTCGGGCGTCATGTCCGTTCCTGCCACTTGCCAAATCGAGGTGCCTCACTCCGTAGGGATCGCGGCCTTGGGGCCGCTCCTACAAGGGGGACCGGGGCGACGGGTCGGGGGCGTTCATGGGGTTTGCGGTGGTGGTTGCACGATCCCGAGGGGCGACCCGTAGAACTGCGTAAGCCGGTAGGGAGGGTGGAGCACGGGCGCTCTTCCGGACTACGTGGAGCGGCCGTTTTTAATCAATAAATTCCTTTTATTTTACGGAGGTTTTATTGGGGGCACGCCGCTTGCTGTGGTGCCATTGGGCGGTCGATTCAAACGGTCGGCCGTGATGGCCACAGCGGGGAGGACAGGCGGATGGAGAGTCGGGAGGTGTTGTCCGGTGTGGATCTGGAGTGTCTGCTGTCGGCGGTGGAGTCCCATTCAGTGCCGCCGGCCGAGGCGCTGGAAGGGCGCGGTTTTTTGCCAGTGGCCGAGTCGGTGTACGAGGTGATGCACGAGGCCTCGGAGCTGCTCGCACGCTGGGCCAAGGGCAAGGGGGTCAGCTACGGCGTCGAAATCTCGCCGGGGGTGGGACGCTGGATGGTGGTGGACCGGACCCTGCTGTTGTGGAGCCTCACCTGCCTGGCCGTCAACGGCGTGCAGCGCACCGCACGGGGTGAGGTGGTGGTGGGGGTCTCACTCGGTGTGCGTAGCGGTTGGCTCCGCTTCTATGTGCGCGACAGCGGTGGCGGCATGGCGCCGGAGCGGATGAACGCGTTGCTGTGTGGACGGGGGGATGTCGGCGAGGACGCCGGCCGGTTTCTGCTCTGCCGACGTTTGGTGGCGCGGATGGAGGGGGTGGTCCGGGGGGAGAGCCGGCGTGGCGCGGGGAGTACGTTCGTCCTGGAGATTCCCGCGGATGGGGGGAGTCGTCGGCCGCGTCTCGCGGCGGAATGATGCCTTTTGGGGATTGCTTACTATAATGTAAGCAAATATCCTATATGCCTGTAGCGTGATCAATTAGGAAGGGTACTCATGACGATTCATGTCATCCTCGAGTTCGAAACTCGGGAAGAGGCGCTCCAGGCACTGGGCAAGGTGGAGGCGCAGAACATCGTCGAGTGGTTTGACGACCGCGAGCTGGGCGCCGCCGCCAAGGGGGAGACGATGGAGCTGGTCGAACGGGAAACCACCCACCGGCTGACCGCCTGAACGAGGACTCGACCGAACAGCGAACAACTAGACTACCCGGAACTTTTCACCCGCCGATCGGCGGGTTTTTTTTTGCCGCTGATTTTTTCAGGTTGCGACGCCCTGCGTCGTAACCCAACTCTGATGCGCTGGTAGGGCGGCCCGGAGGCCGCGATGATGCGAAGCACCCCCCTTCCCGTAGCTGGCGGGGGTGGATGGGGCGGGTGCCATCACGGCCTGTGGGCCGCTCCTACGATCCGTCTACAACCTCGCCAGGACCTCCTTCGACGGTGCGAAGAAATACCCGCCGCTCACCGGGGTGGTGAACTCCATCAGCCGGTCGTGGAGGCCGTCGGCGGTGGTGCCGAACATCCGTCCGAGCATCTTGTCGAAGGTCGCCCGGTCGCGGCTGTAGGCGATGAAGAAGAGCCCCGCCTCGCCGCTTGCCTCACCGTAGGGCATGCTGTGACGCAGGATCTCCAGCTCTTCTCCGTGCTCCTCGATCACCACCCGGCTGATGTGGGCGGTCGGCGGCTTGACCTCGTCGTCCAGCTCCACGCTGTCGGGCTTGGTGCGGCCGATCACCCCCTCCTGCTCGGTGTCGCTGAGCCGCCCCCACTGGGCCAGCTTGTGGACGTAGCGCTGGGTGATCATGTAGCTGCCGCCGGCGAATTCCGCGTCCTCCTCGCCGATCAGCGCCGCCTCCTCCCGCTCCTCCCCTTCGGGGTTCTCGGTGCCGTCGATGAAGTCGGTGAGGTCGCGGCAGTCCAAGTAGCGGAAGCCGCGGGTCTCCTCGGCCCGTTCGATCCACGGCCGCAGCGCCTCGACCACGCCGCGGGCGAAGCGGTAGAGCAGGTCGACCCGCGCGCCGGTGAGGTGGAGCAGCAGGTCGCCGCCGGTGGCCGGCGCCTTGAGGGCGCCGCTGCCGACGGCGACGAAGGGGCGCAGTCCGCGGGGGGCGGTGGCGGAGAGGCGGCGCCAGCACTCGGCGCCGAAGGCGAGGGTGGCCACCAGCCCGGCGGCGGGGTCGACCGCGGCGGTCTGGGCCAGGCGCGCCTCGAAGCCGCTGGCGAGGGTGCGCAGGGCGTCGTCGGCGCCCGCCTCGTGCTTCAGGTGGAGGATCAGGAAGAGCCCGTTGGGGCCCCCTTCGGGGAGGATCGCGGATTGTGGCGTGGGCATGGCGGCGTAGGCTCCGTACGGTGGCGTGACGGGGAAGTATACGGATTAGACCAGCAGTTCGGCGATCCCCAGCAGCAGCGCCGCCTGGCGGATGTCGGAGATGGTCCGGCGCATGCCGAAGAGCGGTGAATTGATGGTCTTCAGCACCGCCGCCGAGAGCCCCACGTCGCGGGCGACGATCTCGGCCACCTCGCCCGGGTCGGGTTCGGCGCGGCTGGCCGCGGCATGGAGATCGCTCAACAGTTCCGGTTTCGGCGGGATGAAATACCCCTTCATCAGGTTTTCGGTCTGTTCTTCCAACTGAATCATGCCGGTCTCCTCATGAGACGGGGCGTGCGCCCCTGCGGAAAAGGATCAAAATCGGGTAAATGAGGGATTATCCATGCTTTTGCGACCGCTGTTGAGTTGCCTGGAGGGGTGGATTTTCGTCTTCAGCTCCCTCCTCTCAGCCGCCCGGCCAGGTCGGTCAACGCCGTTTCGGTCTCCTCCCAGCCGATGCAGGCATCGGTTACCGAGACGCCGTAGGCAAGCGTTCCGTGATCCCCGCCGAGCGACTGGCGCCCCTCGTGGAGGAAGCTCTCGACCATCAATCCGACGATCGAGCGGTTGCCCGCTTCGATCTGGCGGGCCACCGCGTCGATCACCTTGGGCTGGTTGCGGTGGTCCTTGCCGGAGTTGGCGTGGCTGGCGTCGACCATGATCGCCGCGGGAAGCCCCGCGGCGTGCAGTCCCGCCTCGCAGGCGGCGACGTGTTCGGCGGAGTAGTTGGGGCCGCTGCGCCCGCCGCGCAGCACGATGTGGAGGTGGGGGTTGCCGGCGCTCTCCAGCAGGGCGGGGCGGCCGTCGTCGTCGATGCCGGGGAAGGCGTGGGGAGCGGCGGCCGAGAGCATCGCGTTGAGCGCCACCTCCAGGTGGCCGTCGGTGCCGTTCTTGAAACCGACCACGGTGGGCAAGCCACTGGCCATCTCGCGGTGGGTCTGGGACTCGGTGGTGCGGGCGCCGATGGCGACCCATCCGATCAGGTCGTGGAGGTAGGGGGCGGCCAGCGGGTGGAGCAGCTCGGTGGCCACCGGCAGGCCCAGTTCGGCCACCTCCGTCATCAGCTTGCGGCTCAGCGCCAGGCCGGCGGCCAGATCATTGCTGCCGTCGAGGTGAGGATCGGTCAAAAAACCCTTCCAGCCGACCGTGGTACGCGGCTTTTCGCAGTAGACCCGCATCACCGGTACCACCGCGTCGTGGATCTTCGGGGTCAGGGCGGCAAGGCGCTCGGCGTACTCCCGGGTCGCCTCCACGTCGTGGACCGAACAGGGGCCGGTGACCACGAAGAGCCGCGGGTCTTCACGGGAGAGGATCCGCTTGAGGGTGACCCGCGCGGTGTTCACCGACTGGCGCGCCGCGGCGCTCAGCGGGAATCGGCGGCGCAGCTCCGCCGGGGTGGGGAGCGGCTGCAGGCTCGGGCCGTCGGCGGCAATGGCGAGCGGTGGCGGGGCCTGCTCGGCGTGGAGGGTGGCGGTCGGTTCGCTCATGACAACGTCTCCTTAAGAGCTCGCGAGAGAACGGCTTCCTGTTTTGGAACACCGCCGGGCGGAGCGGATCGGCGTTCCAAAACAGGAAGTTGTTCCTTCGCGAGCCCTTGATCCCGGACAACAAAAAACCCGGTTCGGCGCGGGTCGCCTGACCGGGTTTTTTTCGGTGGGCGGCCCTGGTTGAGGCGCCGCCCGGTGCGATTCTCTCAATCGCCCGGCGCGCCCTGCTCGGTAAAGTAGTAACCGAACCAATAGGAGCGCCAATAGCCGAACACCGCCGAACGCACGGTGGAGTGCGCGGATTTTCCGGGGCGGGTGTGGGCCGTGCGATTCATAGAGGGTGGATAGTACGGAGACGACACGGATTTGCAACCCCATCGTTTGGGATTTGGGAAAAAAGCCTGAAATTTTTTCTCCGTCGGGGTACCATTCGCGCCCTGTTCAGGCCGTCGGATGCGACGGACGGCAACCGCTCAATGGCGGTCCCGCCGGTCCCCCCGCGACGATAAACTGTGAACCCGGTCAGGCCCGGAAGGGAGCAGCCGCAGCAGTGGACTCGGGCGCCGGGGTGTGGCTGGCGATGACCGCCGCCCAATTCCGAAGTTCTGCCGTGAGGTGCCGCGTACGCGAGGCCTCGCGGCCGGCTTCTTCCTCCAGACGTACTTCTCAGGTCGTAGAGGGATTCGCCGAACGTGGGGCGGATTGGCGACTGCGTAATCCGTTGGATCGGGGTGGTTCCGGCGAAGGTGCCTTCGTTCCCGGCGGATTACGCTGCCGCTAATCCGCCCTCCCGGGCACGCCGATCTCGATTGACCGACATCGCGTCGCCCACGGTGCGTTTTCTCCCCTTCTTCGGTAAAGTAATCGGCCCCGTTTTCGCTACCGCCGAAGAAGAGTTCCCATGAGCTACCAGGTCCTGGCGCGCAAGTGGCGTCCCCGCAATTTTCCCGAGATGGTCGGGCAGGAGCATGTGCTGCGTGCGCTGATCAACGCCCTGGACAACGACCGGCTGCACCACGCCTTTCTCTTTACCGGCACCCGCGGAGTGGGCAAGACCACGGTGGCGCGGATCTTCGCCAAATCGCTCAACTGTGAGACCGGGGTGAGTTCCCAGCCCTGCGGCGAGTGTTCGGCCTGCCGCGAGATCGACGAGGGGCGCTTCATCGATCTGATCGAGGTGGATGCCGCCTCGCGCACCAAGGTGGAAGACACCCGCGAGCTGATGGACAACGTGCAGTACGCCCCCACCCGCGGGCGCTACAAGGTCTACCTCATCGACGAGGTGCACATGCTCTCCACCCACTCCTTCAACGCCCTGTTGAAGACGCTGGAGGAGCCGCCGCCCCATGTGAAGTTCCTGCTCGCCACCACCGACCCGCAGAAGCTGCCGGTGACCATCCTCTCGCGCTGTCTCCAGTTCAACCTCAAGCGGCTGCCGGTGCCGCTGATCGCCGGCCACCTGGAGAAGCTGCTGGGCGCCGAGAGCGTCCCCTTCGAGGGGCCGGCGCTCAATCTGCTGGCGCGCGCCGCCGACGGCTCGATGCGCGACGCGCTGAGCCTGCTCGATCAGGCGATCGCCTTCGGCAACGGCACGGTGAGCGATGCCGAGGTGCGGGCGATGCTCGGTTCGATCGAGCAGGACCATGTCTTCGAGCTGGTCGAGGCATTGGCCGCCCGCGACGCCGCCGGGTTGCTGTCGCGGGTCGACCAGCTCGCCCAGCACACCCCGGATTTCGCCAACGTGCTGGCGGAACTCCTCTCGCTGCTCCACCGGGTGGCCCTCGGCCAGCAGGTGACGGACGCCATCGACGATGCCCTCGGCGACCGCGAGCGGGTGATGGCGCTGGCCGGGCGGATGACCCCCGAGGAGGTGCAGCTCTACTATCAGATCGGCCTGATCGGCCGCCGCGATCTGCCGCTCGCCCCCGATGCCCGCGGCGGGCTGGAGATGGTGCTGCTGCGTATGCTCGCCTTCCATCCGGCGGAGGCTGGCGCCTCCGCCGGACATGGCGGAGGCGGGGGAGGGGCCGCCCGTCCGGCGGCCCCGGCGCGGCCGGTCGCCGGCGGTGGGGCGGCGGCGCGGGAGATCTTGGGGGCGGCGGAGCCGGAGTCCCCGCGGAGGAGTAGCGGGCAACGGCCGGCCACACCACCCGCTCCGCGGCCGATGCAGGCTACGGCGGCGGTGGAGGCACCGACGCCCCCTGCTGCGCCACCACCGCCTCCCGCGGTGGCGTTCGACGAGGCGGGCGACTGGGGGGCGACGGTGGCGCAACTCGGGTTGCGTGGCGCGGCCCAGCAACTGGCGCTGAATTGCGTCTTCGGCGGGCGCGAGGGGGAGGCGGTGACCCTGCTGCTCGACCCGCAGCACGTCCACCTGCGCATCGCCGGTGCCGAGGAGCGGCTGCGCGAGGCGCTGGGGCGCCACTTCGGCAGCGCGGTGCGGCTCCAGTTCCGCAGCAAGGCGGGGGGCGGCGAGGGCGGCGAGACCCCCGCCCAGCGCGATGCGCGTCATCGTCACGAACGCCAACAGGCGGCGGAGCGGGCGATCCTCGAGGACCCCAACGTCCAGTCGTTCCAGGAGGTGCTCGGCGCGCGGGTGCAGCGCGACGCCATCCAGCCCCTGGATGAGCCGGCGGCGGCCAACCCGAACACGATTCACTGAAGAGAAGAATTTTGTCCGCAAATAAACGCAAATAAGAAAATCTCTTGATTATTTGCGTTCATTTGCGTTCATTTGCGGACAATATCTGATTTCGCGGTTTTTGATCAGAACGTTTTAGGAGAGTCCCATGCGAGGCGGTATCGGCAACCTGATGAAGCAGGCGCAGAAGATGCAGGCGGACCTGCAGAAGGCCCAGGAGCAGTTGGCGGAGATGGAGGTGGAGGGCGAGTCCGGCGGTGGCATGGTCAAGGTGACCATGAGCGGCCGTCACGAGGTGCGCCGGGTGTCCATCGACGACAGCCTGATGTCCGACGACAAGGAGATGCTCGAGGACCTGGTCGCCGCGGCGATCAACGATGCGGTGCACAAGGTGGAGAAGACCAGCCAGGACAAGATGTCCGGCATGATGGCCGGCATGCCGATGCCCCCTGGCATGAAGTTCCCCTTCTAGAAATTGGCCACGGAGCCACGGAGGGCACGGAGTCCGCCAACCCGGTGTTTTCTCCGTGTCCTCCGTGGCTCCGTGGCCAATCCTGGATATCTGTATGAACCACTCCCCCCTGATCGGCCGGCTGATCGAGGCGTTCCGGGTGCTCCCCGGGGTGGGACCGAAGTCGGCCCAGCGGATGGCCTACCACGTCCTCGAGCGGGAGCGCGACGGCGGGCGGCGGCTGGCCGAGGCGCTGCTGGAGGCGGTGGAGCGGGTGGGGCGCTGTGTCGAGTGCCGCACCTTCACCGAGGCGGAGCGCTGCCCGGTCTGCGCCAGCCCGCGCCGCGACCGCTCGATCCTCTGTGTGGTGGAAACCCCCGCCGACGTCCTCGCCATCGAACAGTCGGCCGGTTACGGTGGACTCTATTTCGTGCTGATGGGCCACCTCTCGCCGCTCGACGGCATCGGCCCGGCGGAGTTGGGGCTCGATCAGCTGGAGCGGCGCCTCGATGGCGGCGAGGTGCGCGAGCTTATCCTCGCCACCAACCCCACGGTGGAGGGGGAGGCGACCGCCCACTACCTCGGCGAGATGGCCCGCGCACGCGGCATCCGCGCCAGCCGCATCGCCCACGGAGTGCCGTTGGGGGGCGAGCTGGAGTACGTCGATGGCGGTACCCTGGCCCACGCCTTTGCCGGTCGCCGCGAGGTGTGAGGATGAGTGCTACACTCCAAAGGGAATCCGGCCTGACATAACGAAAACCATGCAAGTCGCCGTCGCCCAGCCCGAACTCAATACCCTCTCCGCCGGCCTGCGCGCTGCCGTGTCGCCGGTCGACGACGCCCGTTCGGGCGGGGAGTCGACGCGCACTGCCCGCCGCAGCGGCGAGCGGGGGGAGGCGGCTGCCGACGGTCGTGGTGGTCGTCGCCGTTCCGCAGGCCAATTGGTCCCCCGTACCCAGACCGCGCTCTATACCAGTCAGGCGCGCCGCGGCATCGCCGTCTACCGTGACACCGCGGGGTTCACCGGCTACTCCTTCAACGCGGCGGGTGGCGGGATCGATCTCTACGCCTGAACGAGGCGGGTTTCTCGGTCGTGAGTGGTAGGTCGGCGCTACCGCGCCGACGCGAACGAAGGCAGCGGACTTGCGGTCAAGACGATCGTCCCGAATGGAACGTTCCGCTCGGAAAGATCGGCGGTGATGGTGCGGAGCGGTGCTTCCGTTCGCGTCGGCGCGGTAGCGCCAACCTACGACAATCGGAACGACGTGTTCGCCGGAGGCGGGGTACCTCCCGGCGTCGGTACATCCTACCCCTCTCCTTCGCCCTCGCCGAACACATACCCCTGCCCGCGCCGCGTGCGGATGCGCTCGCGACCGAGCTTCTTGCGCAGCCGGTTGACGTAGACCTCGATGACGTTGCTGTCCTTGTCGGAGTCGTAGTCGTAAACGTGCTCGGTGAGCCGCCCCTTCGAGAGCACCTTGCCGGGGTGGAGCATCAGGTAGCGGAGCAGGCGGAACTCCGTGCCGGTGAGGGTGTGGCGGGTGCCTGCATCGTCCTCCACCTCCATGCTCTCCTCGTCGAGGGTGAGACCGACGGCGCGCAGCGGGCCTCCGGCCAGCCCGCCGGCGCGACGGATCAGGGCGTTGAGGCGGGCGATCAGCTCTTCGCTGTGGAACGGCTTGCCGAGGTAGTCGTCGGCCCCCGCCTGGAAACCGTCGACCCGTTCGTGCCAGGCGTCGCGGGCGGTGAGGATCAGCACCGGCACCCGGTTGTCGGCGGCCCGCCAGTGGCGCAGCACCTCCAGGCCGGAGCGCTGCGGCAGCCCCAGGTCGAGGATCACCGCATCGTAGGGTTCCTCCGTGCCCAGGTGTTCACCGTCCACGCCGTTGTCGGCGTGGTCGATCGCGAAACCGGCGGCACGCAGGCGGTCGACCAGCTTTTCGGCCAGCCGTCGGTCGTCTTCCACCAGCAGCAGGCGCATCACTCGTGCTCCAGGTAGTGTCCGTCGCGGGCGTCGAAGAGCAGCTCGCGCACCCGTCCCTGTTCCTCCAGCAGCTCGATCTCGTAGACCGGCCGCCCCCTTTCGTGCTCCAGCTCGACGCCGATCACCCGGCCGGGGTAGCGTTCCCGGACCTGCCGTAGCAACTGTTCCAGCGGCAGGATCTCCCCCGCCTCGCGCAGCCGCCACGCCTCGTCGTGGTCGTCGTCGGCGGATACCGGGGCCGCTGCGAACAGGCCGATGAAAAAGAGTTCAACGCAAAGACGCACAGGCGCGAAGGACGCGAAGCGGGTCATCGGGATCGATTCTCCTTTGCGCTCTTTGCGCCTTTGCGTTGAATGGGTTGATGTCGGTCGTTCCCGTCAGTCGTCCCAGCGGCCGGCGCCGGGGATGCGCACCTCGTGCTCATTATAGGAGCCGAGGGCGGCGTTTTGGTGGCAGGCCGAGCAGTTGCTCCAGCTGTTGACCTCGGGGTTCTCCTTTACCAGCCGTGGCGGAACCTCGTGGTGCTTGCGCTGGAAGTAGGGGGTCTCGGTGATCCGCAGCGGGGTCTGATCGGCGCGCAGCGAGCCGTTGATCCCGACCGAGCGGCGGTAGTCGGAGTGGTCGGCGGCGTTGGCGACGAGGTAGGCGGTGAGCGCCTGATTGACCGCCGGCTCCAGTTCGGCGCTGTCGCCGAAGTGGTCGGTCAGGTTGCCCATCAATTTTTCCCAGGAACGGGCCGGCAGCAGTCCCGGCTGATAGGCGAAGTGGCAGGCGCCGCACTCGTTCAGGTAGCTGGGGTTGTCGGCCGGCGCCACGTCGAGGGCGGCCTCGCCGAAGAGCGAGCGCCAGCCCCCCTCACGTCCCTCCCGGCGTTCGTGTTCCTCGCGCTCGTGGCCTCCTTCGCGTTCGTGGCGTTCACCGCGTTCGTACCCCCCTTCGCCGAAGGCGGGGGCGATCAGCAGGCCGGTGGTGAGGGTGGCGGCGAGCAGGCCGCCGATGGTCAGCAGGTTGCGTTTCATCTCTATGTACCTTCTATCGGGCGAAGCGGTCGTGCCGCCAGGGGTCAGCGGCTGCGGATGTAGGCGAGAAAATCGCCCTTTTCCTGGTCGTTGCACTCGCGGCCGAGGGTCCAGCGGCAGTTGCGCTTGAACCACTTCTCCACCTTTTTCGGATCGCTCAGCCGCTGCGGATTGACCGACGGGGCCATCGGCTCGATCGTCTTGCGGGTGCGCACGTGGCGTCCGGCGGCGGTGAGGTCTGCGGTGTGGCAGTCGGCGCAGCTGCGGTTCTCGCCGTCGACGCTGAACGGCCGGGTCCACATCGCCTCGCCGGCGCTGGCGGAGCCGGGCTCGGCCTGGGCGCTCGCCGCGGCCAGGGCGCTGGCCAGGAAGAGTTCAACGCACAGGCGCGAAGGCGCAAAGGTCGTAAAGGAAAATCGAGCACTCGCCGCTTTGCGCCCTTCGCGCCTCTGCGTCTTCGCGTTGGATGTCTGGATTTCGAACATTCCGGTTACTCCTCGAGGTGGATCTTTTTGCGGCCGGTGACCATGGCGCGCGGCAGGTTTTCTCGGTGGGCCCAAGAGGCGAGGGCGACGCCGGCCAGATGGGCGGCCACCAGCAGCAGGGTGAAGTTGGCGAAGAACTCGTGGAGCTCCTCCAGCACTTCGGCGATGTCGTGGCCGACGCCGCCCAGGTAGGGGGCGAGCGGGCCGGTGAACTCGGTGGCGCCGAGGGTGGCGATGCCGCTGGCGGCGGTGAGCGCGACGCTCACCAGCAGCGCCACCACCATCGCACCGCCGGCGGGGTTGTGGCCGATGTGGCGCTCGGCGCGCAGGGTGAGCGCCGCCTTGAGGTAGGCGAAGACCTCGGCGGGGCGCTTGACGAAGTCGCTGAAGCGGGCGTGGCGCGGCCCGACGAAGCCCCACGCCAGGCGGAAGGCGACCAGCCCGAGGGCGGTGTAGCCGGCGTAGGTGTGCAGGGTGAGGATGTCGTCCTCGGTGAGGTAGGCGGTGAAAAAGGCCGCCGCCAGTCCCCAGTGGAAGATGCGGACCAGCGGGTCCCACACCTTGATCTCTTCTGCCGTGTTCATGACGACGCTCCTCTCAGTGGTTGAGGGAGAGCGTAGGCGGGGGAGCTGAAATCAAACTGAATGTGGGGTTCGGGGAGCTTCAGCCACGAAGGGGAGGGAACGGCCTACGGGGCGCCCCTTGGGCGCCGTGCAGAACGGGAGTGCCACCGATAAACTCTCTCCGGGGCTGGAAGCGAGGCGCAAGCCTTGCCCCATTCTCGCAGCCCGAGCGCTCAGCCGGCGCTGTCCATCAGCCGCAGCTGTTCGAGGAGACCGGCGTCGGGAAAACCGTCGGCCGGGAGCAGATTGCGCAGTTGGAAGGCGCGGGTGGCCTGGCGGGTGAGGGCGCCGATCTTGCCGTCGGGGGCGCCGGCGTCGAAGCCCAGCGCGGTGAGCCGGCGCTGGATTTCGCGTACCTCGTCGCCGGTCAGGCGCCGTTCGGGGTAGAGCTCCCCGCGAATCGGTTCGCGCCCCATCAGCCGGTCGGCCAGATGGCTCACCGCCAGGGCGTAGTGGGCCGAACGGTTCCACTCCAGCAGGTGGTGGAAGTTGTCGTAGACCAGGAAGGCGGCGCCGCGGTAGCCCGCCGGCAGCAGCAGCGAGGCCTGGAGCTGCGAGTCGGCCAGCGGCCGGCCGTCGGCGCGGGTCACCCCCAGGGCCTTCCATTCGTTGACGCTCATCCGCTGGTCGATGCCGGTCAGCCGATAGGGGAAGGGGAGCGGCAGGCGGACTTCGCGGCCCCACCGTTGATCGCCCTTCCAGCCCAGGTCGGCGAGGTAGTTGGCCGCCGAGGCCAGCGCATCGGGGAGGCTCTCCAGCAGGTCGCGGCGGCCGTCGCCGTCGCCGTCCACCGCGTGCTTCAGCCAGGTGGTGGGCATGAACTGGGTGTGGCCGAGGGCGCCCGCCCAGGAGCCCTTCAGCGCCAGCGGGTCGAGCCCCTCGGCGGCGACCTTGAGCGCCGCCATCAGCTGGTCGTGGAAGAACGCCGAGCGGCGCGGATCGCAGCTCAGGGTGGCGAGCGAGGGGATCACCGCATGGCGGCCGGTGAACCGTCCGTAATTGGTCTCCATCCCCCACAGGGCAACCAGTAGCTGGGGCGGCACGTCGTACTGCTTGTAGAGACGCCACAGCAGGTTGTGGTGGCGCTGGAGCATCGCCTTGCCGGTGGTGATGCGCCGCTCGTCGACGCGCTTGGCCAGGTAGTCGCCGAAGCCCTCGACGAACTCCGCCTGGGCGCGGTCGCGCTGGACCACCTCCTGGCGGTATTTCACCTCGCTGAAGGCGCGGGCGATCAGCGGCGGCGGGATGCCGGCCTCGGCGGCGTCCCGCTTGAGGTCGGCGACGCAGTCGAGAAAGCCCTGCTCGCCGATCCGCTGCGGAGCGTCGGCGCAGGCGGCGGTGCCGAGGGTGGTCGCCAGCAGCAGCGGGACGAGACGGAAGGGGGGGCGTTGGCGGGTCATTCGAAACGGGTCATTCGAAACAGAGGGCGTAGGGGCGGGCGAGGGCGGCGCGCAGTTCACCGGGGCTGAAGTTGCGGGCGAAGCGCTGCGCCTCGCGGCCGTCGATCCAGATCACCGCGGTGGGGATGGTGAAGACGCCGAGCTGGGCGGCCAGGTCACGGGCGCGGTCGCAGTCGACGGCGGCCAGCGGCACCCGCGGAAACTCCTCGGCGAGCAGCGCCTCCACCTTCGGCCGCAGGGCGTGGCAGACGTTGCAGTCGGGGCCGCTGAACCAGGTGACGGCGATCGGGTGTTCGCGGGTGAAGGCGCCCAGCGCCTCGCGGGTGTCGATGTCGGTACTCATAGGCATGGAGATTCGACTGGCGTGGGGCGGTCGGGGTTCCGGGATTCGGGCGTGATGGAGCTGAGGCGGAAAGGGGAAGCTCCGGAGGAGAGAGAGTCGGTCGGACGAATCAGAAGAAACTCTTGAGAATCAGCGCAGCGATGCCGCTGATGACCAAGCCGATCATCCACTTGAGAACCAGCAACTCCCGCTCGATGCGGGCGACGTCGGCCTTTGTCGCCAGTTGGGATTCCAGGGCGTCGGAAAAGACCTCTGCCAAGGCTTCAGCCTCGGCCTCGGCCTGCATTTCCGGTACGCCGGCAGCTTTCAGGCGACGGGCGAATTTGAGGGTGTCGAAGGTGATCGCGGTCATGGCGAAAACTCTAGCATAAGCGCCCCGTTGCGAAGGACCATCGGTCGCTCAAATCGGGGAGGCACCGTGAACCGGGGGAAGTACAATGGGCGCCAGGATATCCTGCGCGCCTGGCCGCGTCACCTACCCGGGAGAGAGAGCCCATGTACAAGAGACTCGCGATCGCGGCGGCCGTGGCCGTCGCCTGTGCGCCGGCGGTCGCCGGCTGGCAGGATGTGCTGAAAAAGCTGGAGCCGGTGGTCCAGCCGCAGGCGGCCGATGTCAGCGTCGCCTCGCTCACCTCGGAGGAGAGCGTCGCCGGCCTCAAGGAGGCGCTGAGTGCCGGTACCCGCTACGCGGTGGAGCAGCTCGGCCGCGACGGGGGCTTTCTCGACGATGCGGCGGTGCGCATCGCCATGCCCGAGCCGCTGCGGATGGTGGACAAGGGGTTGCGCAAGATCCACCAGGGGGCGGTGGCCGACCGTTTCATCGAGACCATGAATCGGGCCGCCGAACAGGCGGTGCCGGAGGCCGCAGCGATCTTCGGGGACGCCATCGCCCATCTCACGGTGGAGGACGCGGCGGGCATCCTCAATGGCGCGGACGATGCCGCCACCCGGTACTTCCGCCGGACCAGCGGAGAGAAGCTGCGCGAGGTGATGGCGCCGGTGGTTGCCCGCGCCACCGATCAGGCCCAGCTCACCGCCGCCTACAAGGGGCTGGTCAAGCAGGCGGGTCCGCTGGCGTCGATGCTGGGCGAGGAGCAGTTGGATCTGGATGCCTACGTCACCGGGCGCAGCCTCGACGGGCTGTTCCTCAAGCTCGCCGAGGAGGAGAAACGGATCCGCGAGAACCCGGCGGCGCGCACCAGCGAGCTGCTGCAGAAGGTCTTCGGCGCGGTGGCCAAGTAGCGGGTTCCGATGCCATTCGGCCGGAGGGAGAGGATGGCGATGGTCCCGATGCGTTGCGGGGGCTGAGGTAGTATCCCTCCCTCCGGAACGCAAAGAGGCCGATCCGCAAGGATCGGCCTCTTTGCGTTTCCCGGTGCGGGGAGGCGTCGGGACTACTTGCCGCCGCCGGCCAGGAACTCGATCAGCTCGGCCTTCTCCTCGTCGCTGAGCTTTTCGAAGCGCTTGGCCATCTTCTTCGGCATCTCGCGTTCGCCGCTGTCGAACAGCTCGAACTCGTGGTGCAGATAGGCCTTCCACTGGCCGGCGAGGATGCCGGCGTCGTCGTCGGCGACGCTGCCCCCTTCGGAGTGGCACTTCTTGCAGTTCTTGAGGAAGTGCTTCTTGCCGGCCTTGGCCATTTCGGCATCGACCGGTTGCGCGTGGGGCTGGAAGGTGAGTGCGGCGTAGTGGGCGGCGAGCGCGTTGATGTCGTCCTCGCCGAGCGCCTTGGCGACGGTGTTCATGTCGCTCTCTTCGCCACCCTCCGGCGTGTATTTCTTGCCGGGTCGGTCGCCGGCCTGGTAGGCCATCATGGTGTCGTGGATATAGGCCTCCGACATGCCGGCGATGTTGGGCACCTCCTCGTGGCTGCTGTTGCCGCCGTCGCCGTGGCAGGCGTTGCACTTGTTGGCCATCTCGTCGACCCCCGCGAGGGCCGAGCCGCAGGGGCCGGCCAGGGCGAACAGACCGAGCATTGCCAAGGTGATCTTCTTCATCCGTCTCCTCCTGATTACTGATTTGAATGGGATTCGGTCGCTGGCGACCGCGTCTCTATGGTTATTTTTTGTCCGGGCGCGCGACCCCCGGACACCCTCGTGTTTGCGCTTTTTCAGCT
>NZ_BAAHXB010000105.1:0-19840 GCF_054657215.1 Endothiovibrio diazotrophicus | reverse complement strand
GACCACCCGCCTGCGCCGCATCCGCCTGCTGCGGGGCGGCGAAGACGACGAAACGATCTGCCTCGGCAGCGACATCGCCACCATCCAGGCCGTCATCCCGCCCGCCGCCTGATCCCACGGACGGCGGGGGCGGGGGCCTCTTCCTCTTCGTCCCACGGCAGCTGCAATTCCTCCATGTCCAGGTCTTCGTCCACCTCCATCTCCCCGTAGCCTTCCTCTTCGCCGTCGTAATCCCGAAACTCCGGGAAGGTCCGCTCCATTTGGACCGTCAACCACGTCCGCTCTGCACGGCCAGCCCCGCCCCAAAACGACCGCAGCCACCCGATGATCCGGCTCAAGCCTGGATCATCGGCCTCGTATCGCGGGGCGGATGGCTCAGCTACGCCGACTGCATCGCCAGCGGCCCGAAACATCGCCCCGTCCCCGGTGACGAGCCAATTGAGGTCCACACCCATATGGGTATGGATATCCGCAAGCGCACCCACCCGCGGCTCACGATCGCCGTTCACATAGTTCTGCATGGTGCGATAGGGCAATCCTGCCGCCTTCGCAAAATCCTTTAGCGACAGCGACTTCCGCTCCATTACCGCCTTGAGACGGTCGGCGACACTCATTCGGGTATCCCTTGTTCTTGACAACACCCAATTGAGTGCATAGAATCACACTCAAACGGGACACTTAAACCCACGTTAGCCCCAAGTGTCCCGAACTGCAAGCCCGAGAGGAATCCTGATATGACCGCCACCACCAATACCGTCCACAGCGAACTGCTCGCCCGGCAGATGACCGTGAAGGATTGGGCCGAAAAGCACGGTTACCACGTCAACACGGTGCGCAAGGCCATCAACCGCCACGTCGGTAACCCGGACACCCGCCCCTTCGGGCTGACCACCCACAACATCCTGCGCGACCTCTCGCGGGATCTCGGCATGCGTCTCCACCCGACGGTCACCGAGTCCGAGATGAAGGGCTCGCCGGAACAGGCCGCCTGACCCCGACACCTATATATAAGGAGCCAACCCCATGCACTCCACCCTCATCCCCCCGCTGGTCGGCGCCATCTACCGCATCGTCGACCCCCTCGTCGAGCAGGCCGCCGAGCAGCTCTGCACCTGCGAGCACTTCGACACCGAGGCGCCGATCACCACCACCGACCCCGACAGCCACGATCCCCGCTGCGCCTACCGCCAGTGGATGCAGACCAGCGAGCTGGAGGCCTGCGCCGACGAGCTGACCATCGACCGCGCCGAAGACGGCGTGGTGGTGATGGGCGTCGAACACTTCAGTGCGGAAGAGGCCATCCGTATAGCGGCCTGCCTGCTGAGCGCCGCGCTCACCTACGTCGAGGAGTAACCCCATGGCGGTCACCACCACCAATCGCGGACATATCACCTACCTGACGTCCGACCTAGCCCAGATGGGCACCTCCCGCTGCCTCCTCGAAGCCACCGTCTTTGATCGGAATCCGCAGAGCGTCAGCCTGACCTTCGGTCCCGTGAACCTCTACATGAACGCCAAAGACGCCGATCGGTTGGCGTGTGCGCTGAAGGAACTCCTGACCGCGACCGCCGAGCACACCGGGGAGGCCGCCGCATGAACACCCCCTTCGCCGCCGCCATCGAAGCCATGCCGCCCGTCGTCGCGGAACAGCTGATCACCGCCTGGGCCGGCCCCTTCGACCATAACCACTACCAGTTCGCCTGGAACTCCGCTCGCCTCCTCGCCAACGCCGCCCGGGCGGATTGGCCCGATGCGACGCAGGAGCTGGAGCTGCTGGAGCGCATCGCCATCCAGCGCTACGACGATCAGAGGGCCGCGGCATGAGCACCACCACCGCCTACACCGTCGGCAGCCGCTGCGTGGTTCGCATCGACCGCACCAATCTGATGATGGACACCTCCACCGCCGCGGAACTACTCACCACCCTGCAAGCCGGGATCGACGGAACACTCGATACCGCCGAGACCTTCCTGGCGCCGTATTTCATCGACGCCCTCCACCACACGATGGAGCCCACCCTGCTCACCATCCACAACGGCTCCATGAGCATCGACCTCACCCGCGAAGAGGTGGGCGCCGTGATCGACGAGCTGAGCACCCTTTCCCTTTCACCGATCTAACGGAGAAGACCCATGGCGAACCAACGCCCCAACCCCGGCTACCGCCACGGCACCATGGCGGAGATCGACGACGAGATGCACGACGTGGTGACCACCGCGTTCGCCGCCGCCGAGCCCATCCACGCCGCCCTCAAGCGCTTCTACGACGCCGCCATGCAGAAGGTAGACGAACTGGTGGCCAACACCTCCGAGCGCTACGGCAAGCGCGTCGGCGGCGAGAGCGGCGACGTCACCCTCTACACCCGCGGCCGCGGCTTGAAGATGACCGTTCGCACCAACTACCGGGAGGTGGCGGGCCACCAGGCGGACGTGGCGAAGAAGAAGCTCGACGAGGCCATCCGCCGCCACGGGGGCAATGTCCCCGCCGTGCTCAAGGGGCTGGCGGAATCCACCTTCTCCCCGGGGCGAGGCGGCAACATCTCGGTGTCGGGCGTGCGCCGCATCCTCACCGAACTGCGCAAGCACGTCCCCACCGAAAAGCGGGACGAGACCACCGGCGACGCCCGCGAGATCAACGACCTCTACCGCGCCGCCATCGCCGCCGCCGAGGAGTCCATCACCACCGTCGCCTCCAAGCGCTTCGTCCGGCTGGAGCGCCGCGACGAGGCCGGCGAGTACCGCGCCCTCCACCTGGATCTGGCGGAGATCATCGAAGAGAAGCCGGTTGAGGGAGGGGATGCCTGATGGCCGCCCTCAACGGCACCGACCTGATCGCCCTGGTGGCCACCGCCACCGAGCTGCCCCAAGACGTGGTGAACCGCGTGCTCGATGCCACCTCCAACATTTCCGGCGAGCGCGTGCGGGCCGGCGACAAGGTGACGATCCCCCACATCGGCTCCTTCGAATACCGCGCCCCCCGAGCGCGCCGTTACCGCAGCCAGCAGACGGGCGAGATGGAGACCTCCATCACCAAGCCGGGCTGCAAGTTCACGCCGAAGCGCGCCTGGATCGGAGGGTAGGGCCATGGCTGAGGAAAAGGACTACACCAACGACTCCCAGCAAGCCGCCCTGGCCGTACTGGACCTCTTCGGGCGATTCCCGCTGTATCCATTTTCCATCACGGAGGTGCAGGAGCACGTCGGCATCTCCCGCGACCAAGCATTCCGCACGCTGTGGAACCTCGCCAGGGCCGGATGGATTGAGGAGATGGAAAAACGCGGCTACCGCCTGGCCCCCCGACTGACCACCTACGCCGAAACCTTCCGCCGCGATATCGCGGAACTGGCCCAAACCTACCTGGAGAGAGGCGCGCAATGACCACCCACCTGAAACCGCCGAGCGAATCCGCACTGATCGAATCGCTGCAACGCCTGATCCGGCAGGGGATCGCCATCCACTACGAGGTGGGCGGCCGGCTGTGCGAGCTGAAGGAGTGCACCGAGCACGGTCGCTTCATGCAGATCCTGAAAACCGATCTGTGGGGCATGAGCTATCAGAGCGCAAACAAGCACATGATCTTCTTCCGCAAGTGCAACGAGTTCCCCCAGCTCCGCCCCTTCGCCGAGCACAACTACACCAAGGCGCTGACCCTGTTCAATGGCTTGGGCGACGAGGAGCTGGCGCAGGTCGAGCAGGGCACGCACGCGATCACCATCGAGCGGGCGAACGCCCTGTCGGTATCCCAGCTCAAGAAGGCGATCAAGCGGACCACCCACCCGGAGCCGGCCCCGCCCTCGGCCGGCCCCGACTACACCAGCCGCAATCTACAAATCGGCTTCGCCATCCAGGAGGCGTTCCTGATCCACCCCACGACAGCACTGGGGGCCACGGAGCTGGCCGAGCCGCTGGGGCTGCCGGCGGATCAGGTCTTTCGGGCACTGTGGAACCTGGAGAAGGCGGGGTGGCTCGAGCCGGCCGGCAAGGCGCGCTATCGGCTGCGCGCCGAGCGGTTCGCGGATGCGGTACGGCCGAAATCGCTGTTTTCCAAGATCACCGACATCGTGGCGATGCTGAGGAACCACTAATGAGCAACGAAACCAAGAAGGGCTCCGGCCGGCGCGGCATCCGCGTCGGGGAAAGCAAGGTGACCCACCTGCCAACCCCCGCGACACTCGAGGGGGAGATGACGCCCAGCCTGCCGTCGGGCGCGGACGTTGCCACCATGCTCTCCGAGCGGGAGCTGGTGGTGGAACTCCAGGCCCTGGTCAAGCAAGGGGTGGCCATCCACTACGAGGTGGGCCGTCGGCTGTGCGAGCTGAAGGAGCACACCGAGCACGGCCGCTTCATGCAGATCCTGCAAACCGACCTGTGGGGGTTCTCAATCGAGAACGCGCGAATCCACATGCTCTTCTTCCGCAAGTGCAACGAGTTCCCCCAGCTCCGCCACTTCGCCGACGGCAACTACACCAAGGCGGTCACCCTCTTCAACGGCCTCGACAACGAGGAACTGGCACAGATCGAAGAGGGTAGTCACGAGATCACCATCGACAAGCTGGACACCCTGTCGGTGTCCGGCCTGAAGAAGGAGATCAAGCGCCTGCAGAAGCCGCTCGAAGAGGTCGTGAAGGAGGAAACCAAGGCCATCACCGCCGAGCGCGATGCGGCCATCCAGGAGCGCGATGCGGCCCTGTCGCAGCTCAAGGCGGAGACCCCCGAGACCTTCGATATCGCGTGGAAGGCCGTAGGTAACAAGCTGCGCGAACTGACCAGCGCCATGGATCGGTTGATGGAGGCCGCCGGGCCGAACCCCGACGACACCACCCGCGCCCAAGTGCAGGCCCAGCTCGCCTCCGTCGCCCATCTCACCGGCCAGCGCCTCGACACCTTCCTCGCCGGAGGCGCCGCGGAGTAACCATGGGCGCCTCCCTCTCCAAGGAAGCGATCGCCGCGGTGAAGGCGGAGATCGCGAAGGCCAAGCACGGCTCGAAGACCTCCATCGTCAAAGCCGCCGCTCGGACCTTCGGCGTCTCCGTCGCCACGGTCTATCGCGGCCTCAACGGAGAGGGTCACCGCGGCCCGAAGCGGGAGCGGGAAGCACCCAACCCCCAATACGAGGAGTGGGCCGCGCTGCTATCGCCGCTGATCAACAAGGGGCCGAAGCACAAGATTCCCACCTGGATTGCCCTGGAGAGCGCCGTGAAGTCCGGCCTGTTGCCCGAGGAGGCCCAAGACGTACCCGTGGCGACCTTCAACCGCTACATCCGCAAGCTCGGTGGTCGCAACACCACCCGCAAGGTCAACCGGATGTGGAGCGAGTACGCCAACGAGGCGGTGCAGTTCGACGCCTCCACCTCCGAGTACTTCTCGGTGCTCCGCCAGTTGGACGATGGCGACTACCTGCTGCGCTTGAATAAGCGAGTCCACCAGGTCTACAAGAACAAGCCCCTGAGCAAGGAACGCCTGCGCGTCTGCATCTACGGCATTTGGGAGATGCACTCCGGCTACCAGCTCTCGCGCTACGTAGCGGCCAAGGGAGAAAACGGCTTCGACGCCATCGACTTTCTCATGTGGGCGTTCGCCCCGAAGGACGATCCGCGCATCCCCTACCACGGCAAGCCCAGTCATCTGTGGGCAGACCAAGGCCCCGTCACCAAGCTCGGCGCCACCGTCGATCTGCTCAAGCGGTTGGAGCTGGATCTGGAGAAGGGGAAGGCCTATGCGAAGGAGCGGATGGGCGGGGTCGAAGGAACCCACGGCAAGCGGTGGCGCTCGTTTGAGTCCACCTACTTTTTGATGCTGTCGGAAGAGTTCCCCAACCTCGAAATCCGCCTCTCCGAACTCAACCGCCACCTCACCAACTACCTGGTGCGGATGAACGATCGGCCCGCCCGCTTCCAGCCCAACCTGTCGAAGAAAGACGCCTGGCAGCGCAGCATCAACCAACAAGGGGGCGCCCAACTGCTGCCGGAAAACGCCATGGAAACCCTGGTCACCGAGGTGCGTCGGTTCGTCGATCAGGCGGGTATCGCCCAATGGAACAACGAGTACTACGCCCTGCGTGGCAACGTGCATAGCCGCTGGGTGGTGCTCCGCCGCTCGCTCACCGACGCATCTCGCGTGATCGCTGAGGACGTCGAAACCGGTGAACGCTGGGAAGCCCAGCGGTGGACGCCACCCGTCTATGGAGAGATTCGCGGCCACCACACCAGCGGCGCGGAGAAGGCCGCGGCGGCCGGAGCCAACCTCCGCATCACCCACGCGCCCTACGGAGAGGACGGCGAAGAAGTTCCCGCGCTGCGCGTCATCGCCAAATTCCAGCGCCCAAGCCGGCCCGCGGAACCGCTCGCCGATCCCCTGGATGCCGGGACCTATCCCGATATCGACAGTGCCATGAACGCGTTCATGGCGATCTACAACACCCCCCTCACCGAGACCCATCACCAGATGGTAATCGAGTCCATCGAACAGCACGGCCGGAAAAAGGACCACGTCCGCGATCTGGCCCAGCAAATGAGCAAACTCGTCAAAAGGAGTGCCGCAAGATGAAGACCCCCTCTCGCCTGCTCACCCGCCGCGCCTTCGGCGTGGCCGCCTACCCCGCCAACCCGCAGGATCACGACGCCCGTCACGAGACCGCCGACGCCACCCGCATCAGCGACCTGATCGACGAGGCGGTGAAGACCAACGCCATGGTCGCCATCTGCGGCGCCCGCGGCACGGGAAAGACCTGGGCCGTGCATGCCGCCATCCCCGCCAACGCCCACGTCGTCACCGTCGAGCGGTTGGACAAGGAGAAGGTCCACATGGGCGACATCGCCACCGCGATCATCGAAGACCTCGCCCCCGACGAGAGCATGGGCCGCAGCGCCGAAGTGCGCGACCGCAAGCTCCGCCGCATCATCGGCACCGCAGCCAAGACGGCCAAGGTGGTGCTGGTCATCGAAGAGGCCCACAAGGTGCACCACAGCACGCTGCGCGCCCTCAAGCGCCTGCGCGAACTCACCTGGATGGGCCAATCCCAGCTCCTCAGCATCATCCTGGTGGGCCAGTCCAACCCCTTCGACAAGCCGTCGATGGAGGAGGTGGCCAAGCGCTCCGACGCCCTGCTGCTGGAGGGCCTGACCGCCGACGAAGCCACCACCTACATCGAGCGCCACGCCGGCCACGTCTTCCACCCGGATGCCATCCACGCCCTGGCGGAGACCCCCAAGGCGCGCAACTGGCTCGATCTCCAAGAGGCGGTGGACCACTGCCTCGCCGCCGCCATGGCCGGCGGCCGGGACACCGTCACCCTGGTGGACGTCGCCACCGCCACCGGCGGAGGCCTCCGGGCGATGCTCGATTCCACCGGCATCTCCCAAGCCGCCGCCGCCGCGGAGCTGAAGATCAGCACCACCGACCTCAGCCGCCACCTGAACGGCGAGCGGGACAACCCCGAGACCCAACGCCGCATCACCGAGTTCCTGATGGAGAAGATGGGCGGAGGCAACCACCCGGCACGGAAGGTCGCGTAAGGAGGCCCGTCATGCATGCGTACTGCTACCGAGGCGGCCAGATCCATTTCGGCCCCGCCGTACCCGAAGGGGCTCTCCCCGTGGCCGAAGGCGGTCTGCGCCAATTGGTCGACACCATCGAGAGCACTGCCCGCCTCGCTCGCGACAACGACACATGGCTGGTCCCCGGCGTCCCCGAAGCGGCCAGCGACGACGCGGCGAGGGAGGCGGTGGCCGCCTATCGCCGATGGATCAATCCGGAATCGCTCACTCGATAGGACATCTGCCATGGCCGTCAAGAAGAAGCGCCGCACCCGCATCACCGCCAAGCAACGCAACTGCATCATCGCCGCCTGCAGCACGTTGGAGATCGACGAAGACACCCGTCACGACTTGGTGATGCAGTTCAGCGGTCGCCGGACCTCGAGCCTGAACAGCAAAACCGGCCTCTTCTCCGACGAGGCCACCAAGCTGATCACCTACCTATCGCGGAATGGCGCTCCCGTGCCGAAGAAGCCGTACCGCACCAAGCGGGGCGCGCAGAGCCAACCGAGCGGCGCCGTGACCGTGATGGCCAGCCCCGCCCAGCGAAAGACCATCGACCGTCTCAAGGAACAGGTGACGTGGCGGGAGGAGGGGGGCTTCGAGCTGTGGCACGAGAAGAACCTCAAGATCAAGCGCATCCGCACCAAGGAAGAGGCGGAGCGTGTCATCGAAGGACTCAAGGGGGTGACCCGCCATGGAAAGTAACGCAATCGAAGACCCGTTCACCGCCCAACTGAAGGAGCTGGAGATCCCCCACAAAGGCAGCTACCGCCCGGCCGAAGCGGAGCGGATCACCGGCCTGAGCCAGAGCACCCTGCGACGGATGATGGACCGCGGAGACCTCCCCTTCGTCCGCTCGAAGGTCGGCGAAGAGGAGATCGGCGAACGCCGTCCCACCGTGGTCGGACTGCGGAAACTCTTCTCCTTCGAAGAGGAGGGCGCCGCGTGATCACCAAGACAGTTGAAGTCACTCAGGTCATCGAAGTGACGGTGGACGAGACGAAGTTCACGCCCGAGTTCCTGGCCGAATTCTCCAGCTACATGTTCCCGTTCGAAGACGTGGACGAACACATCAAACACCTGGCGCAGATGCACGCCCGCGGGCTAGCCGACTACCCGAGCACCTTCATCGAAGGTTACGGGGAGGCCAAAGACATGGGAATCAAATTCAAGGTTGTCGAACAGCGCGAAGAAATTGAAGAGCCCTAACAAGGAACCCCACTGATGATATTCAAGACACCCATCGTCTGCCCGGATTGTGGCGCCGCTCCTGGAGAGCAGCATAAGAACGGCTGCGACATAGAGCGATGCCCGGAATGCGGCGGGCAGTACATCAGCTGCGGTTGCGAAAACGAACCGGAGAAAAGGCTGCCTTGGACCGGAGAATGGCCAGGGATTGCTGAATGCCGAGAGTTTGGCTGGTACGCGAAGATGGTGACCGGCTATGGCTGGGTGCCATGCGACAAAAGCGAGCCAGGAGCCCGCGAAAACCTGAACCGGCTGCACATCGACGCGGTGTGGAGCAAAGAGCACGAGCGGTACGTGTTGCCCGCCAACACCAACAAGGAACCCCTCTCATGATGTTCAAAAAACTCACCTTCTTCACCCTCCCGCAAGATCTGCCTCACCGGTTCTACAAGCTCGCCCCTCACCTCGAAGAGGCGCTGGCGCTCCAGACCGAACGCGACCTCGGCGAACACGAGATGCGCCACCACTTCTGGGTGCCGCCCATGGGCCGTACCAGCGCCCAGCTGGTGCACACCCAAGGCGACCGCCACCTGGTCTGCCTGAAGAGCGTGGAACGCGAACTCTCTGCAGGGGCGATCAAGGAGGCCCTTGAGAAGCGCGTGGCCGAGCTGGAGCGGGAGAGGGGGGCGGTGATCCACCGCCGTGAAAAAGCGGACATCCGCGACAACCTGATCCAGTCGATGATGCCCGGAGCCAACCCCCGCTCCAAGCTCACCTACGCCTACTTCGACTTCATCAATGGATGGCTGGTCATCGACCAAACCGCCGCCGGCCGGGTGGACGCCCTGACCAGCACGCTGCGCAGCTGCCTCCACGGACTGCCGATCAAGCCGCCGGCCACCAACGATGATCCCTCCATCGTCATGACCGATTGGGTACTCCGAGGTCGCGACACCCACCCCTTCCAGATCGGCACCAACGGCGTCCTCCAGGGTCCGGACGGGGACAAGGTGACCATCAAGAACGATGACCTCGCGAGCGAAGCGGTGAGGGACCTCCTCACCGCCGGCAAGCGCTTCTCGAAGCTGGAACTCACCTGGGACGAACGGATCAGCTTCACCGTCGATCATCGCCTGGCCCTGACGGGGATCCACTACCACGACATCGTTCACGAAGAGCGCGGCGACTGCGACACCGACGCCGACCGCTTCGACTCCGACATGGCGATCATGACGGGCGAGTTCTCCGAACTGATCCCCGCCCTCACCGACATGTTCGGCGGCCTCTCGGCATGAATATCAAAAAAGCGGCAATCACCAATCCCGCGCTGATCAAGCGGATCTGCCGACACGCTCAACTTCAGGAACGCATGGCCTGCTGCGATCGGAAGCTACGCCCGATGAAGCCCAATAGAGTGCCGCGATCCAAGAGGCACGCCAATGCCTAAGCCCGACCTCTTCGCCGACACCGAGCACGCACGCCCGCCACGCAAAAAGCCAAGGGTAATGGCTCACGTCTCGGTTGCCGCCATAGACGTGATCGAATTCGAATGCCTGCAGTGCGGATGGAGTTCGGGCTGGCTGGAATTCGACATGACCATCACCGAGGCGAAGCGCGGCATCCCGTGCCCCAACTGCAACCCTCAATCCACGCCACAGGAGTAACCGACATGGGCGTCCTCGACACCATCAACAAAATCGCCGACGTCGCCACGGGCGGCCTCGCGGACACCGTTCTCGACGCGGTCAAAACCTACCTTCCGCCCTCCATGAGCGCTACGGAAAAATCCAATCTGAAGCTGGCGCTCGAGAAACTGGCGATGGAACGCGAGCGCAACACCGCCGCCGCCATCACCGAAGCGGAGCGTGTCATCAATGAGCGAATCGCCCAATACGAGGGCACCGCCAGCGACCTGCGCGCCATCCCGATAATCGGTCCCATCCTGATCTTCGTCAGAGGCTGCCAGCGCCCCGTTTGGGGCCTCTCCACCCTCTACATGGACCTGCAGGTATTCAGCGGGGCCTGGGCGGTCGATGAGCAGCGGCTCATGAGCGCCCTGTGGATCATCAACCTCCTCGTCTTGGGCTTCCTGTTCGGCGAGCGGGCGGTGAAAAATTTGGCCCCGCTGATCACCCAAATGATCAGCGCCAAAGGAGTAGCCAAGTGAACGATCAACTCTGTGTCGAAGGCGATGCACGGGAGTTTATTGAGGCGCTCCAGGAGTGGCACGAAAACAGGATTGGCCAACTACGCCAGATCCTCGCCCACAGTGACGCCGATATCCAGCTTGGCCCCCACTACATCGAAGGACAAAGCGAGCTGGCCAAGGGCATCCGCATCGGCATCTCCGTAGCGATTGACCTGCTCGGAGTACTTCCGTTCAACGTACAGAAGCCGGATCCCGTGGAGGTAGGGCGTGACGCATATTGGGCCTATGAAGACTTGAGCGACTGCCCATACCCCGCCGGCTCCGACGATGCCGCTCAATGGAAGAGAGGATGGCAGGAAGCAGCGGAAACGCTCGATGTGGAGGAAGCGGAATGAACAAAAAAATCATCAACAAGCTCTACCTATATTTCCGCCTGAAAGACCTGGAGAAAAACTGGAGGGAAGACAGGGAAATCCATTTCGCGTTCAAGTCATCGACGCCCTACACCCCCGATTTGTTTTCCTCGAGAACAGCCCCCGGATCCGCACTCGCGGCCGAACCACGATCCTGCGTGAACTTGTTTCGCGTGGATACGCCTGGCGAGACGGAACCCTTGCCGCGTCTGACGTCGGCGCTTGGCACGAACGCACCCGCTGGTGGTGCCTGGCTGCCAACGCTGACGGTCTGCGGCAACTGGAACAGGAAAGGAGCCAGCCCCACCTCCGGGGATGGCCTGATCACCGCCTTGAGGCGCCTGCCCACCCTGATCGCCAGGGACGCCCGCACGGTAGCCGGCTCCCAGCCGATGCCGGGCCGCGCCCCCAAAGCGGGGGAGCCGCTGCTGTGGACCCTTGGCAAAGCCATCCCTCCAGAGCAGCGACGTGGTTTGAAGCTGAACCACCTGTGGGCCGCCTGGTACATGGGATGGCCCCTGACGTGGTTCAAGGCGCCGTCAAAGCCCTCGGCAACGGCCAAGTCCCCCTCCAAGCCGCCCTCGCCTGGCTGCTCTTAGGAGGCCCGCTGTAATGCTGACCACCCTGTCTCTCGGCTATGGCGTGCAAAGCTCCACCATTGCGCTGCTCGCCATGCACGGCGAAATAGAACGGCCGGACTACGCGATATTCGCCGATACCCACGCCGAACCAGAGAGCGTCTACCGATGGCGAGAGTGGCTCGATCAGCGCCTTGATTTCTACGTGCAAACCGTTTCTGCCGGGGATCTCAAGCTGGAGCTGCAGCGAGCGATCCAAGGAGAAGATGACGCATACGGTCGGCCTCCGCTATTCGTTCCTGGCCGCGATGGAGGAATAGGCAGAATTCGGCGGCAATGCACCGGTGACTACAAGATCGATCCGATCCGCAAGGAGCAGCGGCGCTTAGCCGGCCTTGCTCCTGGTCAGCGTTCTCCATCGACACCGGTCGTAGAACAGTGGATCGGTATCAGCACAGACGAGATTCAGCGTGCCAAGCTGCCGCGGGAACGCTGGCTTACCGCTCGGTTCCCGCTGCTGGAGCTAAAGTGGTCGCGGGCGGATTGTCTGGCTTGGCTCAAATCCAAGGGTTACCCGAGACCGCCCAGGAGCGCATGCACCTTTTGTCCGAACCGATCGGATGACGAATGGGCATCGTTACGCGATAACGATCCTGCCGACTGGCAGGATACTGTCGATATCGACCACCAGTTGCATCAAGGCGTCAAAGGACTGCATTCCATCGCCAGCCTCCACAGGACCATGCAGCCATTGGACAAGGTCATACTGACCCCAAAAGACGCTGGAATAGGCTCCCTGTGGGACGACGAGTGCGGTGGAGTGTGCGGACTATGACGCCTTGCCTCTGTACGCCCCTGAGCGGCCCCACACGCGCCTTTCGCCGCCACCCCCGACCAACCCCGTCACCGGCGGGCATCCACGCGCTCTACGGGCCTTTTTCCCCGGTTTTTTTCCTGTATAGAGACCTATATATAATGATGCGGTCAACGCCCACCGCCGCCCCTGAAGAGGCCCGCCCAGCGTCGACCCCCACACCGACCGCCAGCGGAAGCCACCGTCCCAGCGGCAACGCCCCCTGTACGCCCCTGAGCGGCCCCACACGCGCCTTTCGCCGCCGCCCCCGCCCAACCCCGTCACCGGCGGGCATCCACGCGCTCTACAGGCCTTTTTCCCCGGTTTTTTCCTGTATAGAGACCTATATATAATGATGCGGTCAACGCCCGCCGCCGCGCCGGAAGAGGCCCGCCCAGCGTCGACCCCCACACCGACCGCCAGCGGAAGCCACCGTCCCATCGGCAACACCCCCTGCGCGCCCCTGAGCGGCCCCACACGCGCCTTTCGCCGCCGCCCCCGACCAACCCCGTCACCGGCGGGCACCCACGCGCTCTACGGGCCTTTTTCCCCGGTTTTTTCCTGTATAGAGACCTATATATAATGATGCGGTCAACGCCCGCCGCCCCGGAAGAGGCCCGCTCAGCGTCGACCCCCGCACCGACCGCCAGCGGAAGCCACCGTCCCAACGGCAACACCCTCTGCGCGCCCCTGAGCGGCCCCACACGCGCCTTTCGCCACCGCCCCCGACCAACCCCCTCACCGGCCGGCCACCACGCGCTCTACGAGCCTTTTTCCCCGGTTTTTCCTGGATTGGCGACACCATGAACTCCGCCGACCTCGAAGAAGCCCTGGCGGAGAAGACTGCCGTGATGGAGATCGACGGCGGCCTCACCCGCGCCGAAGCCGAAGCCCAAGCCCCCGCCAGCCTCTGCATCCCCACGCCCCTCACGGCCACCGCCCCCAACCCAACCTCCGCCCAAGACTCGCCCACAAAAAAGGCTGGCGCCGCTCACCGCAGCCCAGCCTACCGAGAAGCCCTCGCCACCCTCCGTGGCCGGGGCTACCGAGTCACCGATCCCACCAGCCTCCCCCCTGAGTGCCCACCCCGCCGTGTTTGATTGAGTCAAATCCCGTTTGACTGTCCACCCCCCGTCCCATTAACGTCTAATTCGGTCCCCCCTATTTCTCGCATTCTCCCCGATTAATCTTTCTTAATTCTCGGGTAATCCATCGCCAACAAGATCAACCGCGGCGCCTTCTCCTTCTTTTTCTTCCTCCAGTGCATGAAGGCCCTCGGCGTGGATACGGTGCGGCTCGAACGGTAGCGCGGCGCTTTGCGGTGCCGGTTGCTGGTGGATTGTTGAGGGGATGCCAAACACCCTGGCGGGAGATTCGGGAAGGGCGGCATCGCGGCCTTGGGGCCGCTCCTACAGGTGAGGCCGAGGCAACCGAAAACGCCTACCGCCTGGATGCGCCCAATAGGCGGTTTTCCTCTTCGTGCCCTTCGTGTTGAAAATCACCGCCCGTGCAAACCACCTTCGCGAACGATCACTCCGCTGCCCCATTCGGCACAGCCCAGCTCCGCACTCAACACCCGCACCTCACGGTGACAACGTGTCCCTCGGCATCTCGTAGGCACTGCTCCGCCCCCCTTTGCCGCTCGGCACCGGGCCAACCGGGCGCGAGCGAGGGGGGGCAGGCGCTCCGACTGCCGACGGAAGACGGGCCAGTCGGGCGGTGGCCAGATCCATTGAGTCATTTCGTCAACCAATCGCCTCACATGATGAAGCGATTGCAGGGGCTATTCGATTCAACCGCCACGTCGGACAGGAAGTCCGGTTGCGACCGCGGTCCATCGTACCGTTCGCGGTCGGCGTCGTCATACCGCACCCCAGGCAAAAAAATACCCGCCCGGCAAAAACCGGGCGGGCCATCGGGAAAAGCCTCGTCGCGCGAGGTGGAATATCAGAGTTCGGCGTAGCCGGGGTTGCCCTTCGCCCCCTTGATCGCGGGGGTGTTGAGCTCCTTCACCTGGACGGTCTTCTTCGCCCGCAGGTATTCGGCCACCTGCTCCCACACCGGATTCCCCTCCAGCGGCTTGGAGACACTCGCCCAACCGGCCACCGAGTACTTCTTGGCCGGGTCGATCGGCTTGCCCTTCAGCTCCATGGCGGTGATCCGGCTGCCGATCTTCTGCGTGGGATCGATGGCGTACTTGAGGCCGCCGACGCGCACCATGTCGCCGCCCTGCTGGTAGTAGGGGTCCTCGTTGAAGATGTTGTCGGCGACGTCCTCGAGGATAGTCTTGATCATCTCGCCGGTGAACTGGTTGACGGTCACCGTGGGGTAGGTAATGGCGGTCTGGGTCATCACCTGGTCGAAGGTGATCGGCTCGCCGGGGAGCACCGAGACGCCCCAGCGGAAGCCGGGGGAGAAGGCGATCTGGGCGTCGTTGACCTCCATCAGCGCGTCGCAGATGAGCTGGTCGAAGGTACCGTTGAAGTTGCCGCGGCGGTAGAGCAGGTCGTCGGAGACCGCCAGCTCCTCGTTGAGCTTGTCGAGGTAGGGCTTGCGCACCGCGTCGATATGCGCGGCCATGGTCGGGTCGGCGGGCAGCAGGTCGGCGAACACCGGCAGCAGCTTGTAGCGGAAGTCGCTCACCTTGCCGTTCTTCACGTCGAAATCGAGCACCGAGAGGAACTTGCCGTTGGAGCCGGAGTTGATCACAAGCGTCGTGCCGCCGGCGTTCTTCACCGGCACCGCCTCGGGCACCGCGTCGTGGGTGTGGCCGCCGAGGATGGCGTCGACGCCGGAGACGCGGGTGGCCATCTTGAGGTCCACGTCCATGCCGTTGTGGGAGAGCACCACCACCACCTTGGCTCCCGCGCCGCGGGCCTCATCGACCGCCTGCTGCATCTCCTCGTCGCGGATGCCGAAGCTCCAGTCGGGGATCATGTGCTTGGGGTTGGCGATCGGGGTGTAGGGGAAGGCCTGACCGATGATCGCCACCGGCACGTTGTTGATCTCGCGGATCACGTAGGGCTTGAACACCCGCTCGCCCCACTCGCGGTCGAAGACGTTCTGGGCGACGAAATCGAGTTTTCCGGCGAAGTCGTTGTCGATGATCTCGCGCACCCGATCGGCGCCGTAGGTCATCTCCCAGTGGGGGGTCATGACATCGACGCTGAGCAGCTTCTGCGCGTCGACCATGTCCTGGGCGTTGGTCCACAGGGCGGTGGCGGAACCCTGCCAGGTGTCGCCGCCATCGAGCAGCAGGGAGCCGGGGCGGCTCGCCTTGAGGCGCTTGACCAGGGTGGAGAGGTGGGCGAAGCCGCCCACCTTGCCGTACTTCTTCGCCGCGGCGGTGAAGTCGAGGTAGGTGAAGGCGTGGGCCTCGCGGGTGCCGGGGCGGATGCCGTACTTGGCGAGGAATTTCTCGCCCACCAGATGGGGGGCGTTGCCGCGCATGCCGGCGACGCCGAGGTTGATGTTGGGTTCGCGGAACCACACCGGCAGCAACTGGGCGTGGCAGTCGGTGTAGTGGAGCAGGCTGACGTTGCCGAAGGGGGCCAGTTCGTAGGGGTCGGACTTGGCGGCGGCGGAGGCCACACCGGGGAGGGCGAAGCCGGCGGCGCCCGCGGCGGCCAGCATCTGCAGGAATTCACGACGGGAAATGCTCATGGGTACGACTCTCCAACATCCATCCAAAAGGGGAAGTTTATTTTATTTCCGGTAGAAGGCGCGCCGCGCCCGGCGGCCCCCCGGGACAAAAAGAGGGGGTCGACAAAGGTGTCGACCCCGCTACCGGACTCACCACAAAGGAGAAACACCCGGCGGACCGCCTTCACGACCACCGTGACCCCATCGGGCGCGAGGGTAAGAACGCCTTGGGGGTTGATGACGATTCTACTCAACAAAGAGAAGAAAAAAATTGGGAGGGCTTTCTATCTCCGCCGGGGTTTTCCCTAACACCCGTACAAAATCGTCGCCGAATCAGTCCATTGTCCATCGACGAGGATTTTTCGGAAAATCGGAGCCGCCACCTCCCGCTTCCGCGGCGGTCCATCGGTTACCGTGAAACCACGCGGATGTGTGAGCGACCGCAGGGTGTGCCGAGGTACGAGGCGCACCACGCCCAGACTGCGCGGCCAACCGGAGCGGCCGGCTCCACCCGCTCACCGTCTACCGCCTGGTGACCGGCCACACCATCGAGGAGAAGATCGTCCAGCTCCATCGCCACAAACTTCGAGAGTCCCTTCAAGGGATTGGTGGCGCAGCCCGCACACTCCGCGCGACTTGCCAACGGCTCGGTTACCGGCGATCTCCCAGCCTTTCGAGGTGGCGATGGGAGTCGACGAGATAAGGAGACACGACGGAGACCGGTCCAGGTGTTTCGCGGGCGGGCCATTCTACCCTACGCAATGATGAATCAGGTCCCCGTGGCCGCTGCGCAATTTGCGTCTTCCCCTACGGAACATACACATGGGCGAAGGGTATTTGCCCCGATTACCCTCCCCTGCCCGCTGCTCTAATCTTCTCTAACATGGAACATGACCGGAGGGATTCGAACCGCCGCCGGCGGACAAACAACGAATAGGATCGACCCGGAGGGGCCATGAACCCATTCAGCCGAATCTCTCCATTGCCCCCCTTTGCCGTCCCCCTCACCGACCACCCCGGAAACCGTCGGCATTCCCCACTGCCCTTCCCCACCGATCCACAACCGGTGGAGTGGGAGCCCGAGGAGGGGAGCATCTACCGCGACCTCCACGGCCGTTACATCCTCGTCCTCACCGCGGACATCGACAAGCTGCTGGTGGAGTTCACCGACGGCACCACCCGGATCATCGATATCTTCGAGTGGCGAGATCTGCAACCGATCGCCGTGGCGGATGAGGAGTTCTATCCGAAGGTAGGCTCACCGAGAAAGTGGGATTTGTTGTAAATAGTACAGCCGCCTATTCTCGTCAGTTGTCGAGCCAAAATCGCAAATCGCACTGCCGCTACCTATATCACAGCGATGGCGCCCTCCAGACGGATCGGCAGTGCCCCAGCATCGAGGGATTAGAATGTTTGTTGACCACGACAGTATGCCGGCGGTCGTGCAGAACACGATCAGGCAAATCGAGCTGTTTTCCCGTCGCGTCTGGCAGAGCTTCGCCGCAATCGCCGTGGTTTCGCTCGCCGCGGCCCCGTTTATCGGCTGGGCCAGCCTGCTAACGCCGGCCGTTCTCCTGCCTGTCATGCTTTTCGTCGCGAAGTTCCTGAGTGCGAGCAGGAAACGAGTGGAAGAGATCCGCAAGGTGGCGGCGGAACGCGAGCAGTTCTTCATGGGCATCATCGATTCCTGTGAACAACCGTGTTCCGTGACGGCGATCGGCAACTCGAACGACAAGGAGTGGCGCTGGCTGTATGTCAACGACCCGGTTCGAAGCGCCTTCAACAAGCCATTGTCCGAGTTTCTCGACAAAAGTTGCCACGGCTGGGGTGCCAACATCTGCAAGACCAAGGACTGCGGGCGCGAATGCCTGTCGGCGGGCAAGCCGGAAACGAAGTTCGAACAGGATTTCGGAGCCGGCCTGAGCCACTTCCGCGTGTACACGAAAACGATCACCGACCTCGACGGGGAGCCTGCGTACGTCATCGAATGGGTCGACCCGAACGAAGAGGTCAAATACCAACTCTTCAACGCGGTAGACAAGGTCACCGGTCTTTCGAGCCAAAGCTCCGAAGCCACGTCGGCGGTCGCAACCAAAATTCAGATGGTGGCCGTCGCAGCGGAAGAGGTCTCGGCATCGATCGGCGATATCAATCGCTCTGCCGAAGAGGCTGCGAGGGTGGCCGGTGAAGTCGAGGCGCTTACCCAGAAGCTGGGAGAGGAGGCAGCGTTTGCCGGGCAATCGGTCCTGAGATTGCAGGCCATCGGCAGCCAGATCGAAGAGATCAGCAAGGTCATCGGTGGTATTGCCGAGCAAACGAACCTGTTGGCACTCAACGCGAGCATCGAGGCGGCGCGCGCCGGCGAATCCGGACGAGGGTTCGCAGTCGTTGCCGGGGAAGTCAAGACGCTCGCCCAGGATACCCAAGCAGCCACGCTCGAGATATCGACCAACATCACCGAGATCAACAAACAGATCAGCGGCAACGTGGATCTGATCACGGCCTTTGCCGGTCGCGTCGTCACCGCGGGGGAACAGGTACGCAACGTCCAGGTCGCCATGCAGTCCGTCGCAACCGCCGTCACGCAGCAGACCGCCGCCGTGCAGGATATCGCGCGCAATGCGACGGAGGTATCCACGGCATCCGGCGAAGTGACGGACCTGAACGGCCGGATGCTGACCGCGATAGGCGATGCACGTAACCGGGTGTCGGGATAGCACCTGGCTTCCGCCTTTCCTAAAGCGGGGAGCGACAGACGTCGCTACGCCCGGAGCAGCGGCACAACCGGCTTTCTCAGCAGTTGTGCCGTATCGCTTTGGTCGGGCGACGGGCCAGGCGAGCGGGCGACGAAGCAGCAGATCAGGGCCGCTGTGGTGCCGGAGTCAGACGCCGAATCGGCGCAGGAACCACGTCGCACAGCCAGACGTTCCCGGCCTGGTCACGCCGCGCAGACTCAGGTGAAAGCGCCGCCGATTAGCGGGACACCCAAGGTAACTCCCCGCTACGAGCCTTCGGTAAAACTGCTCAAAAAAGCGTCAGTCCTCCCGCCCCCCCTTCCAATCCCCTCTCCCAACCACCTCTCGCGCCAGAACTCCCGCCGCAGCGGCGCCGACGCCCAGCGGTAGACGCAGCCGCCGAGCGGGGGGGCGTTGCGATGGGTGTCCTGCCAATGCGCGATGGGTATCCCACTAATCCTGGCAGTGGATGGCCGTGATACTCGGCGATATGGCGAAGCGCGCGACCGGCGGTGCGATTGAAACCGAGGTAGTGGTAGCGGCGCATCAGCGCGTCCCAACGATCGCGCTCGTCGGCACGAATCGGCCTGACGACCACCTCGGAAAGTGCCGGCGGTGAGGCGTTGGGTAGCGTATATCCCCGCTTGTCCATGGGTATTGAATACCGCACTACAGCGGAAAAGTTCAGCTTTTAGGCGGTGGGGCTGCCTACTCGGCGGGTTAAGCTGCTAGATGACGTGGTCCT
>NZ_BAAHXB010000104.1:15000-19954 GCF_054657215.1 Endothiovibrio diazotrophicus | reverse complement strand
GAGGCAGCCCTAGGAGGCTGTCGGACTGTGGCTGAATCGGCCGCGTCCGCGACGCGATTCCCCAGCCCGACAGGCTCCCGTCTCGCGCTTCCGGGGTATACTCTCCGCCACCATCCGGCACGTCACCCAAGGAACCTCTTCCCATGGCCATCCTTTCCGCGATTCCCCTTTTCGCCTATCTGTGGGTGATCATCAACGGGCTGCTGTTGTTCGGAGGGGCGGCCGCGTTGGGGGGCTCACTGTTCAACGTGGCGCTGGTCTCGGGGGCTGCGTGGAGCGCTTCGGTGAGTGATCTGTTCATCGTCCTCGGGGTGCTCGCCCTCTATATCGAGGTGTTCAAGGCGACCCGCACCGGCACCGCCTCGGTGATCGACCACACCCTCTCGATGATGGTCTTCGTCGCCTTCCTGGTGGAGTTCCTGGTCTATGCCAAGGCGGGCAACTCCACCTTTGTCATCCTCGGCTTGATGTCACTGCTCGACGTGGTGGCCGGTTTTACCATCACCATCGTCGCCGCCCGCCGCGACCTTTCCCTCAACGACTCCGTAAACTGACCACCCGCTGCCGGCCGGGCATTTGCCCGGCCGGCAGCGGGTGGTCAGTTTACGGAGCATGTTGGGAATGGGGTTTGCGGCTTTCTTGTATTGGGCGGTGTCCGGGTGAGTGCACTTCTCCGTTCCCTTCCGTTGGGTCCTTTCGTGTCCTGGATGCTTCTCTCCTCGCCGTTGGTCGTTGTCGCCGCGCTGCTCCTGGACCGGCTGCTGGGGGAGGCGCGGTCGTTTCATCCATTGGTGGGGTTCGGGCGCTACGCGGGGTGGCTGGAGCGTCGGCTCAATCGGGACGGGAGGTGGGGCGGTGTGGCCGCCGTTGGGGTGGCAGTGACGCCGTGGGTCCTGCTCGCGGCGCTGCCGCCGGCGGGGTGGCCGTCGCTGGTGGCGGGGATGGCGACGCTTTACCTGGCGGTGGGCGCGCGCAGTCTCGCCGAACACGGCCGGGCGGTGGCCGAGGCCTTGGACGCGGGCTCCCTGGAAGAGGCGCGGCGGCGGGTGGGGTGGATGGTGAGTCGGGACGTGTCCCGGGCCGACGAGGAAGCGGTGGCCCGCGCGGCGGTGGAGTCGGTGCTGGAGAACGGCAACGATGCGCTGTTCGGTGCGCTCTTCTGGTTCCTGCTGGCCGGCGCCCCGGGGGTGGTGGCCTATCGGTTGGTCAATACTCTGGACGCCATGTGGGGTTACCGCAATCGCCGCTTTGCCCGCTTCGGGTGGGCGGCGGCGCGTCTGGATGACCTGATGAACTATCTGCCCGCGCGGCTTACCGCCGTCGGCTACGGGTTGGCCGGTGGGGCCGGGGCGTGGCGCTGCTGGTCCCGGCAGGCCGGGGCCTGGGAGGGGGTGAACCCCGGGGTGGTGATGGCGGCGGGGGCCGGGGCCCTCGGGGTGCGGCTGGGTGGGGGTGCCCGCTACCACGGGGTGTGGCGGGAGCGGCCCACGCTGGGGGAGGGGGAGGTGCCGCGGGCCGCCGATGTCCGCCGCGCGGTGGCGCTGGTGGGGCGGGCCGCCTGGTTGTGGGTGGTGGTGACGTCTGCCGTTGCCGCTTCGATCGCCTTCCTGGGCGGTTCGTTCCCGGCCGTAGGCTGATGGGGATGCTGGAGCATGGTGGGCAGTTGGAGGCGGCGTCGCGGCGCTACGGGATCCCTCGCGAGTGCTGGCTCGACCTCTCCACCGGCATCAATCCTCTCGGTTGGCCGGTGCCGACGCCTCCTCCAGCGGTGTGGCGGCGGTTGCCGGAGGAGAAGGATGGATTGGCGGAGGCGGCGCGGGTGTACTACGGCGCGGAGGCGCTGCTCCCCACCGCCGGTTCCCAGGCGGCGATCCAACTGTTGCCTCAGATGCGCTCGCCCTGTCGGGTGGCGCTCCTCGCCCCGGCCTACGGTGAGCACGAACGGGCGTGGCGGGAAGCGGGGCACGGGGTGACGGCGTTCGCCGACGAAGAGGTGGAGCCGGTGCTCGATCGCCTCGACGTGGTGGTGGTGGTCAACCCCAACAACCCGACCGGCCGGCGTGTCCCCCGTGAGGTACTGCTGCGGTGGCATCGGCGTCTGGCTGTGCGCGGGGGATGGCTGGTGGTGGACGAAGCCTTCATGGATGCCGATCCGCTGGAGAGCCTCGTCGCCGGGCCGCCCCGTGCGGGGCTGATCGTGTTGCGCTCCCTTGGCAAGTTCTTCGGTCTTGCCGGGCTGCGCGTCGGTTTCGTGATCGGGGAGTGGCCGCTGTTAGCGTCGTTGGGCGAGCGCCTCGGTCCTTGGGCGGTGAGTCACCCGGCCCGTTGGGTCGCAACCCGGGCGTTGGGGGATCGCGCGTGGCAGGCGCGGGAACGCCCCCGGTTGGTGGGGGCGTCCCGCCGCTTGCAGCGGTTGCTGGGGGCGTCCGGGTTGGCGCCCGCCGGAGGTTGCGAGCTGTTCCAGTATGTGGCGACGCGGGATGAGGAGGGCATTGCCGAGCGGTTGGCACGGTGCGGGATTCTGGTGCGCAGGTTCGAACGGCCGCGGGCGCTGCGATTCGGCTTGCCGGGTGAGGAGGAGCAGTGGTCGCGCCTCGCCCGGGCGTTGTCGGAGGAGACGCGTCAGGCGGGGTAGATGGCGCCGAGGATCACCTCGCGGTGGGCACCGGTGACCGATGGCAGGTTGCCGGGCAATCCATCGAGGGTCCTCTTGGCCAGCCACGCGAAGGCGATCGCCTCCATCCAGTTGGGGTGGACGCCGTAGGCCTCGGTGGATTCCACCGCGATCCCCGTCAGGTGGAAGGCGAGGCGGTCCATCAGGTGGGTGTTGTGGACGCCGCCTCCGCAGACCAGCAGGCGCCGGGTGGCCGGCTGGTGGCGGATCAGGTGGTCGACGACCGAAACGGCGGTCAGTTCGGCGAGGGTCGCCTGAACGATGATCGGATCAATCACCGTACCCTCCAACCGGTGGTCGAGCCAAGCTAGATCGAATAGCTCCCGGCCGGTGCTTTTGGGGGCGGTGCGGGTGAAATAGGGCTCGTCGAGCAGTCGTTGCAGGAGCGCTTTGTCCACGTGGCCGCTGGCGGCCCAGGCGCCGTCCCGATCCATCGGTTCGCCCCGGTGGCGGGCCGTCCAGCCGTTCATCAATACGTTTGCCGGGCCGGTATCGAAGCCGGTTACCGCTCCCGAGCAAGGCAGCAGCGTGAGGTTGGCGATCCCTCCCAGGTTGAGGACCGCGCGCTCCTCGTCAGGGGCGGCCAGCACCGCCGCATGGAAGGCCGGGGCCAGGGGGGCGCCTTGCCCTCCGGCAGCCATGTCGCGGCGGCGGAAGTCGGCGACCGTGGTGATGCCGGTTCGTTCGGCGATGTGGTTGGGGTCGCCGATCTGCAGGGTGAAGGGGGTGGGGCCGTCGGGGCGGTGGTAGAGGGTCTGGCCGTGGCTGCCGATGGCGCGGATCGCGGCGGCATCGATTTTCGCCTGTCGCAGCAGGGCGTTGGTGGCCCGGGCAAACTGTTCGCCGAGCAGGTGATCCAGCTCACCCAGGCACTGCAAGGGGTGGGGAGAGCGATCGGTGGCAAGCCTGAGCAGCGCCTCGCGCACCTCGTCGGTCATCGGTTGGCAGTGGGACGCGACGAGATGCGGGGCCTTCCCCGCGAAATCGACCAGGGCAGCATCGACACCGTCCATGCTGGTGCCGGACATCAAGCCAATATAGAGCGCCATCGACGGATCTCCACTGCGGAGCCCAGGGGGGGGCGCGGGACCACCGACGGGCCTTTCGCGACTACTCGGCGTCGTTGCGCGCGACCAGGGTGCGTTGTTGCAGCTCCAGGGCAGCGATCAGCGGCCGGATCTGTTTGGCAAAATCGTTCTTGTAGCGCTTCGGGATCGGGCTGGCCTTGGGCAGTTTCACCGTCAGCGGGTTGCGATGGACGCCGTTGACCCGGAATTCGTAGTGGAGATGGGGGCCGGTGGCCATGCCGGTCTGGCCGACGAAGCCGATGGTCTGCCCCTGTTTTACCCACTTGCCACTCTTGATGCCACGCTTGTAGCCGTTGAGGTGGGCGTAGAGGGTGGTGTAGCGTTGACCGTGCTGGACCACGATGGTCTTGCCGTAGCCGTTCTTGCGGCCGACCCAGATCACCTTCCCGTCGCCGGAGGCCTTGACCGGCGTACCGACGGCCGCCGCGTAGTCGACGCCACGGTGGGGGCGCTTCTTGCCCAGCACCGGGTGCCAGCGCTCCTTCTGGAATCGCGAGGAGATGCGGCGGAAGTCTACCGGGGAGCGCAGGAAGGCTTTGCGCATGGAGCGGCCTTCAGGAGTGTAGTAGTTGCTCACTCCGTTGGGGTCGACGTAACGCACGGCCCGGTAGCTTTTGCCCTGGTTGACGAATTCGGCGGCGAGGATTGGGCCGTCCTCGATCTTTTCCCCGCCGGTGTGAAGCTCTTCGAAGACCACCGAAAAGCTGTCCCCCTTGCGGATGTCGAGGGCGAAGTCGACATCCCAGCCGAAGATGTTGGCCATCTCCATGATCAGGTTTTCGGGCATTCCGGCCCGCTGGGCGGCGAGGTAGAGGGAGTTTTCGATGGTTCCGGCAACGAAGGCTTGGTGGTGTTCTACCGCTAGCTCGTCGATGGTGGCCTGGAAGCGCGTGTTGTCTCCCTCGATCTGCAGGGTACGTAGCTTGTCCAGCGGATAGCGTATCCCCTGGACGTGGCCGTCCGTTGCCAATTTCAACTCCAACACCTTGCCAGGATAGATGTTCTTCAGCTCGCTCGCCGCGCCGCCCAGCGAGATGATGCGGTGCAGGTCGCCGCTGCTGGCGCCCAGGCGATTGAATATTTTGGCCAGGTTGTCGCCCTTGCGGATCTCGATCCGGGTCCACGGCGTGGTCGCGGGCGTCGACTTCTCCTCGGTGGCTGCGATTGGCTCGTCTTCCTTCGGTACGGCAGC
>NZ_BAAHXB010000104.1:0-10000 GCF_054657215.1 Endothiovibrio diazotrophicus | reverse complement strand
CCAGGGTGAAGGTGAGGTAATACTTACTGGAGGCCCGAACCGGGATCTGTTGAAAAAGATTCGGATGAGCTGTGGATCGGAGTGAAAGGCTAATCAAGCCCGGAGATAGCTGGTTCTCCCCGAAAGCTATTTAGGTAGCGCCTCGTGTATCACTCCTGGGGGTAGAGCACTGTTTGGGCTAGGGGGTCACCTCGACTTACCAACCCCATGCAAACTCCGAATACCAGGAAGTGCAATCACGGGAGACAGACGGCGGGTGCTAACGTCCGTCGTCAAGAGGGAAACAACCCAGACCGCCAGCTAAGGTCCCCAAATCACAACTCAGTGGGAAACGATGTGGGAAGGCATAGACAGCCAGGAGGTTGGCTTAGAAGCAGCCATCCTTTAAAGAAAGCGTAATAGCTCACTGGTCAAGTCGGCCTGCGCGGAAGATTTAACGGGGCTAAGTTGTGTACCGAAGCTGCGGATTCACGTTTTACGTGAGTGGTAGGGGAGCGTTCTGTAAGCCTGCGAAGGTGGATCGAGAGGTCTGCTGGAGGTATCAGAAGTGCGAATGCTGACATGAGTAACGATAATGCGGGTGAAAAACCCGCACGCCGAAAGCCCAAGGTTTCCTGCGCAACGCTAATCGGCGCAGGGTGAGTCGGCCCCTAAGGCGAGGGCGAAAGCCGTAGTCGATGGGAAACCGGTTAATATTCCGGTACCACGCAATACTGCGATGGGGGGACGGAGAAGGCTAGACCATCCGGGTGTTGGTTATCCCGGTTTAAGCGTGTAGGCAGAGGACTTAGGCAAATCCGGGTCCTTAATGCTGAGACGTGATGACGAGGCTCTACGGAGCTGAAGTGGTTGATGCCCTGCTTCCAGGAAAAGCCTCTAAGCTTCAGGTATTGTGTGACCGTACCCCAAACCGACACAGGTGGGCAGGGTGAGTATCCCAAGGCGCTTGAGAGAACTCGGGTGAAGGAACTAGGCAAAATAGTACCGTAACTTCGGGAGAAGGTACGCCCCTGGTACGTGAAGAGACTTGCTCTCGGAGCGGAAGGGGGTTGCAGTGACCAGGTGGCTGCGACTGTTTATTAAAAACATAGCACTCTGCAAACTCGGAAGAGGAAGTATAGGGTGTGACGCCTGCCCGGTGCCGGAAGGTTAATTGATGGGGTCAGCCGCAAGGCGAAGCTCTTGATCGAAGCCCCGGTAAACGGCGGCCGTAACTATAACGGTCCTAAGGTAGCGAAATTCCTTGTCGGGTAAGTTCCGACCTGCACGAATGGCGTAACGATGGCCACGCTGTCTCCACCCGAGACTCAGTGAAATTGAAATCGCTGTGAAGATGCAGCGTTCCCGCGGCTAGACGGAAAGACCCCGTGAACCTTTACTACAGCTTTGCACTGGACTTTGAATTTGTTTGTGTAGGATAGGTGGGAGGCTTTGAAACCAGGACGCCAGTTCTGGTGGAGCCATCCTTGAAATACCACCCTGGCAAATTTGAGGTTCTAACCTAGACCCGTTATCCGGGTTGGGGACAGTGTATGGTGGGTAGTTTGACTGGGGCGGTCTCCTCCCAAAGAGTAACGGAGGAGCACGAAGGTACCCTCAGCGCGGTCGGACATCGCGCAATGAGTGCAAAGGCATAAGGGTGCTTAACTGCGAGACAGACACGTCGAGCAGGTGCGAAAGCAGGTCTTAGTGATCCGGTGGTTCTGTATGGAAGGGCCATCGCTCAACGGATAAAAGGTACTCCGGGGATAACAGGCTGATTCCTCCCAAGAGTCCATATCGACGGGGGAGTTTGGCACCTCGATGTCGGCTCATCACATCCTGGGGCTGTAGTCGGTCCCAAGGGTATGGCTGTTCGCCATTTAAAGTGGTACGCGAGCTGGGTTTAGAACGTCGTGAGACAGTTCGGTCCCTATCTGCCGTGGGCGTTGGAGATTTGAGGAAAGCTGCTCCTAGTACGAGAGGACCGGAGTGGACGTACCTCTGGTGTTCCGGTTGTCACGCCAGTGGCACAGCCGGGTAGCTAAGTACGGACAGGATAACCGCTGAAAGCATCTAAGCGGGAAGCCCCTTCCAAGATAAGATCTCCCTGGACCCTTGAGGTCCCTGAAGGTCCGTCGAAGACTACGACGTTGATAGGCTGGGTGTGGAAGTGCAGCAATGTATGAAGCTAACCAGTACTAATTGACCGTGAGGCTTGACCATATAACACCCAAAAGGTTTGGGTGGTCGACTGGAAACTCCATTCAGTTGAATATCTGCGCCAAACAACTTGCCGAATTCGGACGCGAGCCCTCGGGCTCCCGTCCAACCAGTTTGCCTGGCGGCCATAGCGAGCGGGAACCACCCGATCCCATCCCGAACTCGGAAGTGAAACCGCTCAGCGCCGATGATAGTGTGGGGCTTCCCCATGTGAAAGTAGGTCACTGCCAGGCTTTTATTCAAAAACCCCGCAACGGTAACGGTGCGGGGTTTTTTCTGTTGGTTATCTACCCGCTTTTAATTGTGGATCGCGAGTGGACTAACCTTGGTTCTTACCCACAAGTCGGCGATCATCGAGGCGCTGGGCGGCCGGGGTAACCGCCCTGCCTCAAGAGGGCGCTTTGCTGCGGAGGCCGCCCAGCGGCTCGCCCGAAGGGCGCCTCCCGGAAGCGCCAGGCCGTTGCGGTGCTTGCCAAGGGATCACTATCATGGCCAGGACGGCCGGTATGCGGCGGGAGGGCAGAGAGTCCGGAGCCGCTGGCCGCGCCGTGGCTTGGCGTTTCCCGGGGGGGGGGCTCGTTGATGGCCGATTTGTGGATAAGAGGCGGGACTAGCCATACTGCCCGTTAGTTATCAGGCTTTTGGGGCGAGAGAGTTGGTCACCAATTACTTGATTTTTCGTCCTGGTTTCCAGTTTCGCTGGATCAGCGCGTGTGTGGCCCTTTTTTTCGCGATGATTCAGTGGCGGTTGATAGGGGGGCATCGTTCAGTCCGGCTATGCTCGCTTCGCTCAAGCGGCGCAGGGATATCGCAGGGCACCCCCCTTGGCGTGTCTATAAATCCCGTATCCTTTCCTCCGAGCTGGTGGAGTTGCTCCATACCTTCACAGATACCTTTCTGGGCGCCCACGTGCTGTTCACCGTGGCGTTGCCGGCTATCTGGTTTTGGAGGCCTTCCGGCACGTCTTCGTCGATCCTGCCTACGGGCTGAGTTTCGTGACGCCGATGATGATCTTCGGGCTGGTGGCGTTTGCCACACTGCTGGTGATGCGTGAGCCCCCCGCCGCTACCTTGGCTTGGCGCTGGTGCACCTTGCAATGGTCGGGGCGATTATGATTTTTGGTTTGGTAATCGAGAGCCGGGTCTTTATCGAGCTGCTTCCGCTGGTGGCGGTCAATCTATGGGCAGTGCTGCCTCGGGGCGAGAGGGAAATCGAAACACCCTGCCGGTAACTGGTTCAACCGCCGTCGGCGACGCTACCATCTCAATTCTCTTCATATATTTATAATATTCTACCGTCGGAAAACAAATTCGGGGAATTGCGAGATGGTGACGATCAAGATTACGAAAGAGCTGGCCGGTGACCCGGTTGGGATCGTGACGTTGTCCGCGATGGTGAGTGATGCGGAGAGCCATGGCGAGACGTTGGAGTTCATCTGTGTCCATCCGGCGGCTTGGAAGTTGCTGAGGGCCTATGATGATACCCGCCATCCCTCCTGGCGGGAGAAAATCGACGAGAAGACCCGCTCGTTGCTTGGCCGGGGATGACCGCCGGGGTATCGCGACGTATCGGCAGATGTAAGGGTGGATGCGGAGCGATGTCTGGGCTCGGCGTCGCCTTCCCGTGGCGCTCGGGGAGCGACGCCGTCGGATCAGATAGTCGTTTCGGCGGGTAGGTTGACGATGGCAACCTCTTTGGCGCGGCGTTCCGCCCGATCGTCGAGAATGTTCTTGATCGCGATGAGCACGCCGAGTCCGAGGAAGGCGCCGGGGGGAAGAATTGCGAGTAGGAAACCCCGATAGTCCTCGAAGACGGTCAAGGTAAGGGCCCTTCCGAAATCACCGAACATCAGGTGGGCCTGGGCGAACAGGGTGCCTTGGCCGAGGAGCTCCCGCAAGCCGCCAAGCGTGGCCAGTACGGCGGTAAAGCCCAGTCCCATGGTGAATCCGTCTGCCAAGGCGTGGGGGACGTTCTGCTTGGAGGCGAAGCTCTCCGCCCGGCCAATGATTGCGCAATTGGTGACGATCAGTGGAATGAAGATGCCGAGGATCTTGTGCAGATCGTGGAAGTAGGCGTTCATGGCCAAGTCGACGGCGGTGACAAAGGACGCGATCACCAGCACGAAAACCGGGATGCGGATTTCCGGGCGGACCACGTTGCGGATCGCCGAGACGGTGGCGTTGGAGGCTACCAGCACTAGGGTGGTGGCGATGCCTAGGCCGAGACCGTTGATTGCGGTTCCGGTGACCGCCAGCAGCGGGCAGAGTCCGAGCAACTGGACCAGGGCGACGTTGTTTTTCCAGAAACCTGCCTTGGCGATGTTGCCGTAGGTTACTTCAGCCATGTTTTTTCTCCCCGTGTGGAGTGGTCCTCTGGGAGCCTGTCGGGCTACAGCTCACTTGAACAGCCCGTCGCGATGTTCGCGGAAATAGACCAACGTGTTGTAGACCGCCTTCACCACCGCCCGCGGGGTAATGGTGGCACCGGTGAACTGGTCGAAAACGCCGCCGTCCTTGCGCACTTTCCATTTTCCTTCTTCCGGGTTGTCGAGTGAGCGGTTGGTGAATGCGCGGATCCAATCGGTACGTTCCACTTCGATGGCATCGCCCAGCCCCGGGGTCTCCCGGTGGGCGAGGACCCGCACGCCGCCGAGGGTACCGTCGTAGCGCACCGCTACCAGCAGGCGAATGGTGCCACTGTATCCATCCGGCGCCTGGGAGAGGATCGCCACGGCCACCGGCTTCCCCGCCTGGCGAGCGCGGTAGACGGTGATCGGTCTTGTGGTGCCGAGCCGTTCGCGATCGGTTACCTCAATGGCATCCTGGTAGACGTCGTTGTCGTAGTCGCTGGTGGGGATCAGGGCGTTGAGACTACGCAGTAGCGCCTGTCGCTCGTTCTCCGCAATCCGCTCTCGGGTACTCTCGAAGGTGAAGGAGACCAAGGCGGTGCCGATGACGGCGAAGAGCCAGAGCAGAAGCGCCGATGCGGCGATGGTGCGCAGCTTCACGGCCTCTCTCCCTGCTGCTTTTTCACCCCTTTGCCGAAGACCCGTGGCTGGGTGTAGTAGTCGATGGTGGGGGCGGCCATGTTCATCAATAGCACGCCAAAGGCGACGCCGTCGGGGTAGCCGCCCCAGGTGCGGATCACGTAGGTGATGGCACCGATGCCGATTCCGTAGATGACGCGGCCCCGCTCGGTGGTGCAGGCGGTGACCGGGTCGGTGGCGATGAAAAAGGCACCGAGCATCGCCGCACCGCTGAACAGGTGGAAGGTCGGGGGGGCGAAGCGGTCCGGGTTGAACAGGAAAAAGACCAGCGAGAGCAGGAACAGGGTGCCGAGCATCGCCGCCGGGATATGCCAGGTGATGGTGCGGCGAAAGATCATCCACAGTCCGCCGGCGAGAAAGGCCAGATCCACCCACTCCCAACCGAGCCCGCCGAACAGGCCATGGCTGGGGGCAGTGAGGATCTCACTGATGGTGGACTGCATGGCCAGCTGGACTTTCATGTAGTCGAGGGGGGAGGCCATGGTCAGGGCGTCCATGGAGACGCCACTCGGCAGGGTGCCGAGGAATACCGCATGCAGGGTATCGCCTAGCGAGAGGGGCCAATGGCTGGGACCGAGGGGCGGCAGCCACGAGGTCATCTCCTTGGGGAAGGAGATAAGCAGGACCACATAGGCGACCATCGCCGGGTTGAAGGGGTTGTGGCCGAGCCCGCCGTAGAGGTGCTTGGCGACGACGATGGCGAAAAAGATCCCTACCACGGTGGTCCACCACGGCAGCAGTGGTGGGATGGCGGCGGTGAGCAGCAGGGCGGTGACCAGGGCGCTGCCGTCGCCGAGGGCGGTCTTCACCGATCGACCGCGTAGCCCGATCGCCACCGCCTCGAAGAGGATCGCCGCACTGGTGGCCAACGTGGCGTTGACTACCACTCCCCAGCCGAAGTACCAGGTGAGCGCAGCCAAGCCGGGGAGTAGGGCGGCCATGACGCGGAACATCTCGCGGCCGGTGTGTCCCGGGTCGTGGAGGTGGGGGCTGGTGACGGTGGGGAACTGCATTCCGGTATCGGCTGCCTGGCGTGGTGGGACTCAGCTGCCGTTCGTCGGCGGCTGACTGTTCGAGTCGGACGCCCGGCGGGCATCGGCCTCGTCGATCTGCCGCTGCTGTTCGGCAGTAAGGTTGTCGGTATTCTTCGGCTGGATGCCGGCGGCGGTTTTCTTCGCCTTGGCGCGGGCCAGGGCTGCCTCGATTGCCGCTTTCTTGGCGTCGTCCGCCTTGGGGACCGATGCGGGGTTGTCGCTATCGGCGAGCGCCGCCTGCTTCTTCGCCATTCGCGCCGCCTTCTCCTCCTCGGCACGCCGGATACGCGCTTGGCGTGCTTCGTGGCGCTGGCGGGCGAGGTCGGCCTTGCGCTTGTCGCGCTCCTGGCCCCAGATTTCGGTTTTGGCGTAGCGGTAGTACTGAACCAACGGGATCCGGCTGGGGCATACATAAGCGCAGCAGCCGCACTCGATGCAGTCGAACAGCGAGTAATCCTGGGCCTTGTCGAAGTCCTTTGCCCGGGTGTGCCAATAGAGCTGCTGGGGCAGCAACTGGGCGGGGCAGACCTCGGCGCAGCGGCCGCAGCGAATGCAGGCGAGGGCCTCGGCCGGCTCCGGCATCTCATCATGGCTCGCCACCAGTACGCAGTTGGCAGTCTTGATCACCGGCAACTCGTCGCTCGGCAGGGTGAGCCCCATCATCGGTCCACCCATCACCAGGCGGGTTGCCTGCTTGGTGTAGCCTCCGCAGTGGGCGACCAGATCACCCATCGGTGCACCGAAAGGCACCTCCAGGTTGGTGGGCCGGTGGACGCCGGCGCCGGTCACGGTGACGATCCGCGAGATCAGCGGCTCGCCGTGACGGACCGCCCGATAGACCGCCGCGGCGGTGGCGACGTTCTGGCACACCACGCCCACCTGCAGGGGCAGCCCCTGGCTCGGCACTTCACGACCGGTGAGTACCTTGATCAGCTGTTTCTCGCCGCCGGTGGGGTAGAGTGTGGGGATCGAGACCACCTCGACCGAGTCGGGGACGCCCGCAGCGGCTACCGCCTCCACCAGTGCCTGGTGGGCATCCAGCTTGTTGTCCTCGATGCCGATCAGGCAGCGCGGTGCGGCCAGGGCATGGAGCATGATCCGTGCGCCCTCCACCACCTCGTCGGCCCGCTCGCGCATCAGCCGATCGTCGCAGGTGATGAATGGCTCGCATTCGGCGCCGTTGAGGATCAGCATCTCCACCGGCTTGCCCTGGTTGAGCTTGATGAAGGTAGGGAAGCCGGCCCCGCCGAGGCCGACGATGCCGGCGTTGCGGATCAGTTCGTGGAGCGTCTCCGCCGGCAATTCGCTCCAATCCTCCACTCCGGCGTGCTCGATCCAGCGGTCCTCGCCGTCGGGCTCGATGACGATGCAGGTGGCGGGCAACTGGGAGGGATGGGGGACCGGTCGCTCGGTGACCGCCACCACCGTGCCGGAGGTGGGCGCATGGAGCGGCGCGCTCACATAGCCCTTGGGTTTGGCGATCATCTGTCCCTTGAGCACGCGTTCGCCGGCCTGGACCATCGGCTCGGCCTCGGCGCCGATGTGCTGGCCCAGGGGGAGCACCAGCTCCCGCGGCATCGCCAGGGGCTCCACCGCTCGCCCGTTGGACTGCTCCTTGTTTTCCGGCAGGTGGATGCCGCCGTGGAAGCGCCACTGTCTGCTACCCATGAACCAGCTCCCGGTCGCGGGCCTCGGGACGGTTTTCCGGGTAGGGCCACTTCCACGTGCGCGGGCTTTCACCGATCGGTGTCATGGTGATGCACTCCACCGGACAGGGAGCGAGGCAGAGTTCGCAGCCGGTGCATTCGGAGGCGATCACGGTGTGCATCTGCTTCGCCGCGCCGAGGATCGCATCCACCGGGCAGGCCTGGATGCATAGGGTGCAGCCGATGCAGGTCTCTTCATTGATCTTCGCCACCTTGGGGCCGAGGTCGTCTCCCTCCTCCAGTGCCATCGGGTCTCGGCCCAGCAAATCGGCCAGGGCGACCATGGTGCTCTCGCCGCCGGGCGGACAGCGGTTGATCTCCGCCTCGCCGCGGGCGATCGCCTCGGCGTAGGGGTGGCAGCCGGGGAAGCCACACTGGCCGCACTGGGTCTGGGGGAGCAGCGCGTCCACCTTCTCCACCACCGGGTCCCCCTCCACCCGGAAGCGGATCGAGGCGTATCCCAACAGCAACCCGAAGGCGGCGGCGAGCAAGGATATGGCGAGGATGGCAATCAGCATGGAGTTTGGTACTTGTCCGCGAATGAACGCGAATAAACGAAAATAGACATATTTGCCTTCGCTTTGCGTTCATTTGCGTTCATTTGCGGATTCATCTTCAGACTTCAAACCTTGACCAGACCCGAGAAGCCCATGAAGGCCAGCGACATCAAGCCGGCGGTGATCAGCGCGATGGAGGCGCCGCGGAACGGCTTCGGCACGTCGGCCACCGCCACTCGCTCGCGTACCGCGGCGAACAGCACCAGCACCAGGGAGAAGCCCACCGCCGCACCGAAGCCGTAGGTGGCCGAGGCGAGGAAGCCGTGTTCTTCCTGGACGTTGAGCAGTGCCACGCCGAGCACCGCGCAGTTGGTGGTGATCAGCGGCAGGAAGATGCCCAGCACCTGGTAGAGCAGCGGGCTGGTCTTGTGTACCACCATCTCGGTGAACTGCACCACCACCGCGATCACCAGGATGAAGGTGATGGTGCGCAGGTATTCCAGCCCCAGGGGCGCCAGCAGATAGGCGTCCACCAAGTAGGAGCAGATGGAGGAGAGGGTGAGCACGAAGGTGGTGGCCAGTCCCATCCCCGTGGCCGTCTCCAGCTTGCGCGAAACCCCCATGAACGGACAGAGTCCCAGGAACTTCACCAGGACGAAGTTGTTCACCAGGATGGTGCTGAGCAGGATAAGGGCGAACTCGGTCATTAACGCGCACTTTTACCGGGGGAGTCGCCGCCCCGGCAGGGGGCGGACGGAGTCGGATAAGACAACCCTAATATGGTAGGTTCCCGCCTTGAAAGAGACAAGTTCTTATTGGATTTCTAAGGGAATTCGCTGAATTACCTCAGTAAAGAGCATTGTGGATGCGGTGATGGGGCGCTGCGTCACGGCAACGCCGAAGACGGGCTGCGAGACGAGCGATTGGGGTGATTTATTCTTTCCGCGTCTCTTAAACAACTAGCGCCGTTCGAGCAGGTGGGGGCATGGCGGGTACACGCTCCTTCGCGCGGGCGTCTTGTTTCGTCGTGTCCGTTCGGCTCAAACCCCGTTGGATATCGGACCCTGTACGGCCTGAAGACCTCCCCGCGTACAGTCGATGAGCTCGTCGTAGTGGACCATCAACGGCCCCTCGATCACGCCGTCCAAGCGCAAATGGATCATCCGAATGGCCCCGCCGAAGACGGCGGAGGCGATCACCCACGGATCCCCGCGCCGTATCTCCCCGCACTCCATTCCCCGGTCCACGATATCGCGCATGGCGATGAACGGGGTGGCGCTGCACAGCGGGGGCTCATCGGACAGAAACTCCCGATGCTTGCCGTGCAGCATATAGGCGACGATGTTGCGCCGGGTCTCGGTATATTCGAAGAGCAGTTGGATGATCCGGTTGCAGCGCTCACGGTGGCTCACCTGCTCGGCCATCACCTCCTGCATCATCTCCTCGAGCTCCCCGATCAGGTGGTGGTAGAGCGCCTTGGCGATGCCCTCCTTGCCGCCGAAGTGGTTGTAGATA